>NZ_JAHWBL010000040.1:0-30653 GCF_029493445.1 Nocardioides sp. ChNu-99
CCCCCCCCCCCCCCGCCCCGCCGGCCCGCCCCCGGAACCGGGCGCAGGACCAGCGGGGCGTGGTGACGGCGGAAGCGGTCATGGTGCTTCCCGTGCTGGTGCTCGTCACCCTCGCGCTGAGCTGGCTCGTCGGTCTGGGGGTCACCCAGGTGCGGGTGGTCGACGCGGCCCGTGAGACGGCGCGGGCGGCGGCGCGCGACGACGACCCGGCGGCCAGCCTCGCCGCCGGCCGGCGGGTGGCGCCCGACGGCGCGTCGGTGTCGGTGGCGTCGCAGGGTGACGAGGTCGTGGCGACCGTCCGCGTCGACACGGGCGGGCCGCCGCTGCTGGGCTGGGTCCCCGGCGTGCAGCTGTCGGCGACCGCCGTCGCCGCGAGGGAGGAGCGGTGAGGACCGCGACCCCGCGGGTGCGGGGTCGGGCCGCCCGCGGGCGGGACGAGGGTGGCTTCGCGACGGTGGCGGCGCTGGGCATGGTCATGGTGCTCGCGACGGTCGCGCTGGCCGTGGCGGTGGGCGCCGCTCTCGTGGTCGACCACCGGCGCGCGCAGGCGGCTGCGGACCTCGCGGCGCTCGCCGGCGCGACGGCGCTGGGGGGCACGGGCGACGCCTGCGGGGCCGCGGCGAGCACCGCGGAGGCGAACGCCGCCCGCCTGGCCTCGTGCGAGGTGATCGGGCGCGACGTCCGCGTCGAGGTGGTGGTCGAGCACGACTCGCTGGCGGGCCGCGTGGCCGAGCTGCGCGGCACGGCCCGCGCCGGCCCGGCTCAGGCCACGGGTGCGTGACGCAGGAGGGCGTCGAGCAGGCGCCCGGCCGCCTCCTTGTCGAGCGGCTGGTTCTGGTTGCCGCACTTCGGCGACTGCACGCACGACGGGCAGCCCGCCGGGCACTCGCAGCCCGCGATCGCCTCGCGGGTGGCGCGCAGCCAGGCGGGCGCGGCGGCGTACCCGCGCTCGGCGAAGCCCGCCCCGCCCGGGTGCCCGTCGTACACGAAGACGGTCAGCGTGCCCGTGTCCGGGTGCAGCACGGTCGAGACGCCGCCGATGTCCCAGCGGTCGCAGGTCGCGAAGAGCGGCAGCAGCCCGATGGAGCAGTGCTCCGCCGCGTGCGCCGCGCCCGGCAGGTCGATCGCGTCGATGCCCGTCTCCTCCAGCACGGCGGCCGGCACCGTCCACCAGACCGCGCTCGTGCGCAGCGACCGGGTGGGCAGGTCGAGGGGCTGCTCGCCCATCACCTCTCCACCGGGTTCCCGGCGGCGCAGGAACGAGACGACCTGGTGGTTGACCTCCACGGTGCCCAGCGCGAGGCGGCAGCCGCCCCAGTCGGTCGACTCCGACGTGGCGACGACCTGGATGTCGGTGACCTCCCGCGCCGAGGTCGAGTACGGCGGGTCCGCCCGCCGCATCACCGCGACGTGCTCGTCCAGGTCGAGGGACTCCACCAACCAGGTCTCGCCGAGGTGCAGGTAGACGGCGCCCTCGTGGGCCTCCCCGTGGGCGCGGGCGGCGTCCACCGTGCCGACCACGCGGCCCGTCTCCGCCTCGACCAGCTGCACCGCCCGGCCCCCGGTCGAGCGGAGGTCGGCCAGCTCGCTGGCACGGCGGCGGTCGGTCCAGAACCAGCCGTGCGGACGGCGCCGCAGCAGCCCGGCCTCCACCAGCTGCTCCACGATGCCGGCAGCGGTGGCGCCGAAGAGCGGCAGGTCCTCGGGGGTCAGCGGCAGCTCGGCCGCCGCGGCGCACAGGTGGGGCGCGAGCACGTACGGGTTGCCCGGGTCGAAGACCGTGGCCTCGACGGGCGCGGAGAACAGCGCCTCGGGGTGCGTCACCAGGTAGGTGTCCAGGGGGTCGTCGCGCGCCACCAGCACGCCGAGGGCGTCCTGCCCCGCGCGACCGGCCCGGCCCACCTGCTGCCACAGGGCCGCGCGGGTGCCCGGGAAGCCCGTGACGAGCACCGCGTCGAGCCCCGCCACGTCGATGCCCAGCTCGAGCGCGTTGGTCGCGGCGAGCGCCAGCAGCTCGCCCGAGCGCAGCGCGTGCTCGATCGCCCGCCGCTCCTCGGGGAGGTAGCCACCCCGGTACGACGTGACCCGCCCCGCGAGCGACGGGTCGACCTCGGCCAGGTGGTCGCGGGTCGAGCGCGCGACCTGCTCGGCCCCGCGGCGCGAGCGCACGAAGGCCAGCGAGCGCACCCCGTCGACGACGAGGTCGGCCAGCAGGTCGGCCGCCTCCGTGGTCGCGGCGCGGCGGACGGGCGCCCCGTTCTCGCCGGCGAAGGACGTGAGCGCCGGCTGCCACAGCGCGACGGCGACCTCGCCGCGAGGCGAGCCGTCGCGGGTGACGGCCTCGACCTCGAGACCGGTGAGGCGACCGGCCGTCCCCGCCGGGTCGGCCGCGGTGGCCGAGGCGAGCACGAACGTGGGGGACGCGCCGTACCGGGCCGCCACCCGCCGCAGCCGTCGCAGCACCTGGGCCACGTGCGCGCCGAAGACGCCCCGGTAGTGGTGGCACTCGTCGACGACCACGTAGCGCAGCGAGCGCCAGAACGTCGCCCACCGGGCGTGGTCGGGCAGCATCGAGTGGTGCAGCATGTCGGGGTTGGTCAGCACGTACTCCGCGTGGTCCCGCGTCCAGTCCCGCAGCTCGGGGGGACTGTCCCCGTCGTGCGTCGTCACCCGCACACCGGTCCCCAGCGCCTCGAGCCCGGCCCGCTGGTCGGCGGCCAGCGCCTTGGTGGGGGACACGTAGAGCGTGGTCGCGTCCCGCCGGCCCCGGCTGTTGCGCGCCTCGAGCGCCGCCGTCAGGGCCGGGAGCGCGTAGGCGAGCGACTTGCCCGACGCCGTCCCGGTCGCCACGACGACGTGACGCCCGGCGTGGGCCGCGTCGGCCGCGTGCACCTGGTGGCCCCACGGCAGCCGCAGGCCGTTCCGCTCGTACGCCGCCCGCACGTCCGCGTGCACCCACGCCGGCCAGGCGGCGGTGGTGGCCTCCCGGGCCGGCACCACCTCCACGTGCCGCAGCCGCTCGAGCCGGTCGGCCGTCGCCGCGAGGCGGGCCAGGCGCGGCGGCAGCGTGCCCGTGGGGCAGGGGTGGGTGGTGGTCACGGATCGAGTGTCGCAAGGACCACCGACATCCAGGTCCCGCGGGCGGGACGGCGGGGCGGGCTCGGCTCCGCGCACGGCCGTCGGTCGCGTTTCGGGTCTGCCTGCGGGCGGGGGCCCCGACATGGTTTGATAGCCCAGGCACTGTTCGGGGGACTGTGCCCCTGACGAGCCGAGAGCACGCCCCGTGCCTGAGGAGACGACGTGGATCTGACTCTTGCGACCAGCGAGAACGATGGCAAGACCATCGTCGCCGTGGGTGGCGAGATCGACGTCTACACGGCCCCCCGGCTGCGCGACCGCATCACCGAGCTGGTGGCGGCGGGCGCCTACGACCTGGTGATCGACATGGAGGCCGTCGAGTTCCTCGACTCCACCGGTCTCGGCGTCCTGGTCGGCGGCCTCAAGAAGGTCCGCGCCCACAACGGCTCCCTGCAGCTCATCTGCAGCCAGGACCGCCTCCTCAAGATCTTCCGGATCACGGGCCTGGCGAAGGTGTTCGTCATCCACGGGTCCCTCGCGGCGGCGCTCTCGCCCGCCGACGCCTCCTGACGCCGACGGGCCACGCCGCACCCCCCGGCCGGACTAGACCTCCGGGTCCGTTCGGGCCGTTCTGTGCGGCCGCCGGTTTCCGGTCACCACCCCTGGGGCACTCTGGACCGGTGCGCGTGCGGTGGTGGAGGTGAGCGGGATGAACGACCAGTTCGACGTCACGCTCGAGGACTCCGTGCTGCTGACGGAGGTCGAGCTCACCACCAACCTCATGGTCGCGGCCAGCCAGTCCGAGGGCAGCCTGTCCCCCGAGGAGATCGACCGGATCCTCGGCGTGGACGTCCCGGACGCCTGAGCGACCACCGCCCCGGATACCCCCACGGGGTATGCTGGCCCCATGACGTCCCCCAGCCCGGCCGGTGCGGTCGACCCCGTCGAGCCCCCCGTCGAGCCCGGTGAGGACGAAGTGCGCGACGGGCACCACCAGCACGGGTACATCGGCCACAAGGACGAGGTCCTGCGCCGGCTGCGCCGCATCGAGGGCCAGGCCCGCGGCCTGCAGCGCATGGTCGAGGACGAGAAGTACTGCATCGACATCCTCACCCAGGTCTCGGCCATGACCCGCGCCCTCCACGTCGTCTCCGTGACCCTCGTCGGGGACCACCTGTCGCACTGCGTCGTCGACGCGGCGCGGGCGGGCGGCGACGAGGCCGACGCCAAGATCCAGGAGGCGGTCGACGCCATCGGCCGCCTCGTCCGCTGACCCACCCCGCACCCCACCTCGGAGGAAGCCATGAGCACCACGACCTACACCGTCACCGGCATGACCTGCGGCCACTGCGTCGCGTCCGTCCGCGAGGAGGTCGGCGAGATCCCCGGCGTGCAGGACGTGCAGGTCGACCTCGAGTCCGGCCGCGTCACCGTCACCAGCGAGTCCGAGGTCGACCGCGAGGCCGTCGCGGCCGCGGTCGACGAGGCGGGCTACGCCCTGGCCTGACCGGCCCGGGCCCCGTGTGAGACTGGGCCCATGAGTGCCGGGGCCGCCCGTGGAGCCGAAGGTCCTGCCGACCCCCGAGCCACCCCCGTGGTCCGTGCCGCCGGTGCGGTGGTCACCCGGCCGGGCCGCGAGGTCCTCCTGGTCCACCGCCCGCGGTACGACGACTGGTCCTTCCCCAAGGGCAAGGTCGACCCCGGCGAGCACGTGGCCGCCACCGCGGTCCGCGAGGTCGCGGAGGAGACGGGCCTCGCCGTGCGGCTCGGGGTGCCGCTGACCCGCCAGCGCTACGAGGTCGCCGCCCGGGCCGGGTCCCGCGGCAAGACCGTGGACTACTGGTCCGCCCGGGTCGTGGGCGCCGACGACGTCGCGGGCTACCGCCGGGGGGACGAGATCGACGAGGTCGTGTGGCTGCCGTTCGCCGAGGCCGCCGACCGGCTCACCTACCCGCACGACCGCCGTACCCTCGCCGAGGCGGTGGAGCTGCCCCGCCGTACCGGCGCCCTCGTCGTGCTCCGCCACGGCGACGCCCGCCCACGCTCGTCGTGGGACGCGCCCGACCCGCTGCGGCCGCTCGTCGACCGGGGCCACGAGCAGGCGCGGGCGTGGGTGCCGGTCCTGGGGGCCTACGGCGTCGACGAGGTCGTCAGCTCGCCCAGCGCCCGGTGCGTGCAGACGGTGCAGCCCTACCTCGACGCGGCCGGGCTCGAGCCCGACCTGCAGGCCTGCCTGAGCGAGGAGGGGGCCGACGCCGGCTCCGTACGCCGTCTCGTCACCGCCCTGCTCGAGGGACGCCGCCGCGTCGTGCTCTGCACGCACCGCCCGGTGCTCCCGCTCGTGTACGACGCGCTCGCCGCCCGCGCCCGGCCGGGCGTGGTCACGCGCCCGGGGGAGCAGCTCGCGAAGGGGGCGGCGATCGTCGCGCACCACCACCGAGGCGCGGTCGTGGCCACGGAGACCGTCGCGCCTGCCGTCGCGGGCCGCGGCGACCGACGAGCCCCTGCGTGACGCACGTCATGTCCGTCAAGCCCTACTGGCCGGTGTTCACCTGATGGTCGCCCTGCGCCCGCCGCGTCGTCCCGGTCTGGGTCGGCAGCGTTCACTGCTCGTTCACTGACGCCGACAGATCCGTACACCCGACCTCCTTAGGTTCCCTGCGTCAGTTCATCCGAAACTTCAGGAGACACGAAGTGAAGCGCAGTTCTTACAGCCGGTACCTCGTGCCCGGCGTGGCCGTCCTGGCCCTCACGCTCTCGGCTTGCGGCGCCGGCAACGAGGACGACGGCAACGCCCCCGACGTCGAGGGTGCCGAGGAGCTGTCCGGCACCCTGAACGGCGCCGGTGCCTCCACGCAGGAGGCCGTGATGGGCGTGTGGCGCGGCAACTTCCAGAACGCTGCCTCCGACGTCACGGTCAACTACGACCCCGCCGGCTCCGGCGCGGGCCGCGAGCAGTTCATCGCGGGCGGCGTGCAGTTCGCCGGCTCGGACGCGTACCTCGACGAGGAGGAGCTGACGGCCGCCACCGAGCGCTGCAACGGCACCACCCCGATCGAGATCCCGTCGTACGTCGCGCCGATCGCGGTCGCGTACAACCTCCCGGGCGTCGAGGACCTGCAGCTGTCCGGCGAGACGGTCGCGCAGATCTTCAACAACCAGATCACGAACTGGAACGACCCGGCCATCGCCGCGGACAACCCGGACGCGACGCTGCCCGACCTGACGATCAACCCGGTCTTCCGCGGTGACGCCTCGGGCACGACCGAGAACTTCACCACCTACCTCGACGCCACCACGTCGTGGCCGCACGGCCCGGTCGAGGACTGGCCGGCCACCGGCGAGGCCGCCACCGGCACGTCGGGCGTCATCGAGGTCGTCACCGGCACCGAGGGCTCCATCGGCTACGCCGACGGCTCGCAGGTGGAGGAGGCCGGTCTCTCGGCCGCCGCCATCGGCGTCGGCGAGGAGTTCGTGGCCCCGACCCCCGAGGCCGCCGGTCAGATCCTGACCGCGTCCACCCCCGTCCCGGGTCGCGACGCCGAGGTCGACCTCGCGGTCGACATCGACTACACGACGCAGGAGTCGGGCACCTACCCGATCGTGCTCGCGTCGTACCTGATCGCCTGCCAGTCCTACGAGGACTCGAACGAGGCCGAGCTGGTCAAGGGCTTCCTCGAGTACATCCTCTCGCCGGAGGGCCAGGAGTCCGGCACGCAGGACGCCGGCGCGGCTCCGCTGCCCGACGAGCTCCGGGAGAAGGCGGCCGCGGCCGTCGAGAAGATCTCCTGATCAACCGCACATGACCGACCGCTCGGCGGCACGTCCCCACGGGGGCGTGCCGCCGAACGGCGGTGTGCACGAAGAGAAAGTGTGAGGCAGCGTGCCCTCTACCGACACCGTGAAGGCGCCCCCGCCGGATCGTGAGCCGGCCGTCAAGAAGCGCTCCACCGAGCGCCCTGGCGACCGCATCTTCCGCGGCACCGCCGTCGGAGCGGCGACGGTCATCCTGGTCGCGCTCGCCGGCGTCGCGATCTTCCTGACCGTCGAGGGCCTCCCCGGCCTCACCGCCGAGCCCGACGCCATGAGCGGGCAGGCGAGCTTCGCCGGCTACGCCCTGCGCCTGGTCTACGGCACGCTGCTGGCGGCCGTCATCGCGCTCGTCGTCGCCACGCCGCTCTCGATCGGCATGGCCCTGGTCATCTCCCACTACGCGCCGCGCCGCCTGGCCACCCCGCTCGGCTACGTCGTCGACCTCCTCGCCGCCGTGCCCAGCGTCGTCTACGGCCTCTGGGGCATCCTGTTCCTCGGCCCGCGCATGGGCGACCTCTTCCGCTGGCTCGAGGAGAACCTCGGCTTCATCCCGCTCTTCGCGGGCCCGGCCGCCGGCAGCGGCCGCACCATCTTCACCGCCGGCCTCGTGCTGGCGATCATGGTGCTGCCGATCATCACCGCCATCTGCCGCGAGATCTTCGCGCAGACCCCGAAGCTGCACGAGGAGGCCGCCCTCGCGCTCGGCGCGACGCGCTGGGAGATGGTGCGGATGGCCGTCTTCCCGTACGCCCGCTCGGGCATGGTGTCGGCCACGATGCTGGGCCTCGGCCGCGCGCTCGGCGAGACCATGGCCGTCGCGATGGTGCTGGCCGCCTCGGGCACCGGGTTCGTGACGCTCAACCTGATCTCGACGCAGAACCCCAACACCATCGCCGCCAACATCGCGCGTGAGTTCCCCGAGGCGACCGGCACCTCGGTCAACGTGCTCATCGCGAGCGGCCTGGTCCTCTTCGTCATCACCTTCGCCGTGAACTTCGCGGCGCGCGCCATCGTGGCCCGGAGCGGGAAGAAGATGAACCGATGACCACCCTCGAGAAGAACCCCACGCCCGTGCGGGAGGACATGCCCCTGTCCGGGCCCCGCCTGCCGGCCTACGCGCCGCTGCTCGCGGTCGTGGCCGCCATCGCCGTCGGCGGTGCGCTGGCGCTCGTGCTCGGCGCCGGCGTCGTGGCCGCCGCGTTCCTCGCCATCGTGGCCTTCGTGGTGCTGCTCCCGCTGTGGTCCCGCATCGTCGAGGGCAAGCGCAGCGCCGTCGACCGCCTGGTCGCCGCCCTCGTGTGGGTGGCGCTGCTGGCGGCGATCGTGCCGCTGGTCTCCCTCATCTGGACGGTCGTCAGCAAGGGGGCCCCGGCCCTCTCGGCGGACTTCTTCACCTACTCGATGCGCAGCGTCTTCGGCGACGCGCAGGGCGGCATCTACCACGCCCTCATCGGCACGGTCCTGGTCACGATCGCGGCGACCATCATCTCCGTGCCCATCGGCATCTTCACGGCGATCTACCTCGTCGAGTACGGCACGGGCAGTCGCCTCGCCCGGTCCATCACGTTCCTGGTGGACGTCATGACGGGCATCCCCTCGATCGTCGCCGGCCTGTTCGCCTACGCGCTCTTCGTGCTGTTCTTCGGCCCCGGCGTGCGCATGGGCTTCGGTGGCTCGGTGGCCCTGTCGTTGCTGATGATCCCGGTCGTGGTGCGCTCCACCGAGGAGATGCTCAAGCTGGTTCCCGGCGAGCTGCGGGAGGCGGCGTACGCTCTGGGTGTGCCCAAGTGGCGGACCATCACCAAGGTGGTGCTGCCGACCGCCATGAGCGGCATCGTGACCGGTGTGACGCTGGCGATCGCGCGGGTCATCGGCGAGACGGCCCCGCTGCTCATCATCGCCGGCAAGACCGACTCGGTGAACTTCAACCTGTTCGACGAGCGCATGGCGACGCTGCCGGTGTTCATCTACTACAGCTACACGCAGCCGGGTCTGCCGGCGTCCGCCGGTCACGAGCGGGCCTGGGGCGCGGCCCTCGTGCTCATCGCGATCGTCATGATCCTCAACGTGCTCGCCCGCGTGATCGGCAAGGCGTTCGCACCCAAGACCGGCCGCTGAGCCGAGAGAAGGAAAGCACTCCCCATGGCCAAGAGCATCGACGTCTCCGACCTCGACATCTACTACGGCGACTTCCTCGCCGTGCAGGGCGTCAACATGACGATCCGGGCGCGCAGCGTGACCGCCTTCATCGGTCCCTCGGGCTGCGGCAAGTCGACGTACCTCCGCTCGCTCAACCGCATGCACGAGGTCATCCCCGGCGCGCGCGTCGAGGGGAAGATCGTGGTCGACGGGCAGGACCTCTACGGCAACGGTGTCGACCCCGTCGCCGTGCGCCGCCAGATCGGCATGGTCTTCCAGCGGCCGAACCCGTTCCCGACGATGTCGATCTACGACAACGTGCTGGCCGGCAACCGCCTCAACGCCAAGAAGATGAAGAAGTCCGAGGCGGACACCATCGTCGAGCGCTCCCTGAAGGGCGCGAACCTGTGGGGCGAGGTCAAGGACCGTCTCGGCAAGCCCGGCATGGGCCTGTCGGGTGGTCAGCAGCAGCGCCTGTGCATCGCCCGGGCGATCGCGGTCGAGCCCGAGGTGCTCCTGATGGACGAGCCGTGCTCCGCGCTCGACCCCATCTCGACCTCCGCGATCGAGGACCTCATCCACGAGCTGAAGTCGCAGTACACGATCGTCATCGTCACCCACAACATGCAGCAGGCGGCCCGCGTCTCCGACGAGACCGGCTTCTTCAACCTCAAGGGCGCCGGCCAGCCCGGCCACCTGGTCGAGTTCAACCCGACCGAGAAGGTCTTCGCGAACCCGGACAACGAGGCCACCGAGGCCTACATCTCCGGCCGCTTCGGCTGAGCCGCCGCCCCCGGGGCCATCCCGGGGCCGCCACCGACGCAGGGCCCGCAGCAGGTACGCCGTACCCGCCGCGGGCCCTGCGCCGTCCCGTGGGGCCTCGGGTCGTCCCCGGGGTCTTGCCACGTCCCGCGGCCCTGCCCGGACGTCATGCGTCGGGTGGGTCGGAGCGCTCGGGGCGTATGACGTCCCGCGGCTCGCCGGCCAGACGAGTGAGGCGACCTGGCCGACCCGGTCGTCGTCCGACGAGCCGTCTTCCGTCCCCAGGTGGCCGCGCCGGACCCGCCGTCCCCAGGCGCCGCCTCCCACCATCCTGCGGAGGGTGCGGGCCGGGAGCCTGGTCGGGTGGTGGACGGAGGGACGAGACCGGCGGACGGACGCGAACGCCGACGGCGCGCGCGGGCACAGGTCGTCGCCCTGGCGGGGGAGCAGGGCGGCGTCGTGTCGCGACGCCAGGCGTACGCCGCGGGCGTGACCAGGTGGCAGGTGCGCGCCGAGATCGCCGGGGGCAGGTGGCGTCGCCTGAGGTCGCAGAGCATCGTGGTCCACAACGGACCGCTGGACCGGGACGGCGCGCTGTGGAGCGCGGTGCTGGAGGCGGGCCCCCGGGCGCACCTCGACGGCGCTGCGGCTCTCGAGGTCGCGGGACTCCGCCGGTGGTCGGAGGAGGCGATCCGGGTGTCGGTCCCGCGGGGTGCCCGGGTACGGCGGGGACCCGGTCTCGACGTGCGCCAGACACGTCGCTACTCGGCCGAGGACGTGGTGGGCCCGGGCGTGCCCCGGGCTCGGCCGGCCGTCGCCGCCGTCCGGGCCGCACTCTGGGCGCGATCGGACCGCCAGGCGACGCTGCTGCTCACCATGACGGTGCAGCAGGGAGTCGCGACCGTGGCCGAGCTGGGCGCTGAGCTGCTCCGCATCCGTCGCGACCGGCGTCGTGCGCTGGTGCAGGAGGTGCTGCAAGAGCTGCTCGGCGGCGCGGAGTCCCTGGGCGAGATCGACGTCGCCCGTGAGTGCCGTCGTCGGGGGCTGCCGGAGCCGACGCGGCAGGCGGTGCGCCGCGGCCGCGGCGGTTCCTACTACCTCGACGTCTGGTGGGAGCAGTACGGCGTCGTCCTCGAGGTCGACGGGCTCCACCACGCCTGGGCGGAGAACCTCGTGGCCGACGCGATCCGCCAGAACGAGGTGGTGCTGGCGGGCGCGGACCTCGTCCTGCGGCTCCCGGTCCTCGGCCTGAGGGTCGCCCCCGACGCGTTCTTCGAGCAGGTGGAGCGCGCGCTCCGCGCACGTGGCTGGGAACGCGACGAGACCCTCCTCGCCGGCTGACCCGCCGCACGTCATGCGCAGTGAGCGTCCTGGCCTGGCATCCGGATGACGTCCCCGGGCAGTCTGGCGGCGGCCCCCGGCGGAGCGCCAGGCCCTCATACGACGCGCCGAGACGTCATGCGAGAAGAGCCCTTCGGCCTCGGATCGGTATGACGTCCCGGGGGCTGGGCGGGGGCGCGGTACGGCGCGGGGCCGGGCGCTACGAGCCGGGGTGGCTCAGGGTGCGACCTCGAAGACGACGTGGGCGATGCCGTAGCCGGCGGCGCCGACGAGGCCGGCCATGGGGAACGTCAGGATCCAGGCCATGATGATCGACTTCGCGACGCCCCAGCGCACGGCGGAGAAGCGCTTGGTGGCGCCGGCGCCCATGACGGCGGAGGTGATGGTGTGCGTCGTCGAGATGGGCGCCTCGAAGGCGAACGCGGTCGTGTAGAGCACGCCGGCCGCCACCGTCTCCGACGCGAAGCCGCGGGGCGGGTCGAGGTCGATGATGCGCCGCCCGAGGGTGCGCATGATGCGCCAGCCGCCGGCGTACGTGCCCAGCGAGATCGCGGCGGCGGCCGAGAAGATGACCCACAGGGGGAGGCCGTCGGACTGGGCGTAGAACCCGCCGGTGACGAGCGCCAGGAAGATGACGCCCATCGTCTTCTGTGCGTCCTGCAGGCCGTGGCCCAGCGCCATCGCGGCGGCGGACAGCGTCTGCGCGACGCGGAACCCGCGGTTGGTCCGCCCGGGGTTGCTGCGCCGGAAGATCCACATGATCGCGACCATCAGCACGAACGCCGCGGCGAAGCCGAACAGCGGCGAGGCGATCATCGGGATGACGACCTTCTGCACGATGACGTCCCACTTCACCGTCGCGCCGCCCGCGAGCGCGGCGCCCACGAGGCCGCCGATGAGGGCGTGGGAGGACGACGAGGGCAGGCCGAAGTACCAGGTGATCAGGTTCCAGGCGATGGCGCCGAGCAGCCCGGCGAGCACGATCACCAGGCCGTGGACCGCGGCCGAGGTCGTCTCCGGGTCGGGGATCGTGATGACCGACGCGACGGTGTTCGCGATCTCCTGGCCCAGGAAGGCGCCGACGAAGTTCATGACCGCCGCCATGGCGAGGGCGATGCGCGGGGTGAGGGCCCGCGTCGAGACGGACGTCGCGATCGCGTTCGCCGCGTCGTGGAACCCGTTCGTGTAGTCGAACGTGAGGGCGACGACGACCACCACGACGACGATGGTGAGCTCCACCGCTCAGGACTCCTTGACGGCGATCGTCTCCACCCGGTTGGCCACGGTCTCGAAGGCGTCGATGGCGCGCTCGAGCGCCTCGACGATGTCCTTGAGCTTCAGCACCTCGATGGTCTTGTAGGACCCGCTGAAGAGGTTGGCCAGGGTGCGGCGGTGGTTCTTGTCGCCGGCGTTCTCCAGCCGGTTGATCTCGATCCAGTACTCCGAGAGGTCCTTCATCGTCCGCAGCCGCGGCATCGCCTCGGCGGTGACCTCGGCGCAGCGCTGGAGCACGTCGACCTGCTGGCTCAGCTCGGGGGGCAGCGCCTTCACCTCGTAGAGCAGGATCAGGTCGACCGCCTCGTCCATCTCGTCCATCACGTCGTCGAGACCGGAGGCGAGGCCGTAGATGTCCTCGCGGTCGAACGGCGTCACGAACGTCGAGTTCACCTGCCGCACGATCGCGTGGGTCGTCTCGTCGGCCGCGTGCTCGGCGTCGCGCATGCGGCGCGCGACGTCCTCGCGGTCGGCGCCGTCGGCGAGCATCTCGGCCAGCAGGCCGGCGCCGACGACGAGGTGCTGGGCCGACTGTGAGAAGAGGTCGTAGAACGACCCCTCGACAGGGCGGAAGCGAAAAGCCACGGGATTCTCCTGCAGGACGGAACCAGGCCGCCTCATGCTAGGGCTTCGTCACTTGCCGGACACAAACCCGGGGCCCCGTGACGTCCCCGACGCCCGCTCCGGTCCGGACCACCCCCGGTCGGGTACGGCGGACCGCACCCGCCGCGGTCAGCCGCGGCGCTGGCGGCGCTGCTGCTCGATGAGCGTCTCCTGGAGGTGACGCTCCCCGCGGTGCCGGGTCCACGAGCCGTCGGACTCGAGGTGCCAGGCGTCGGTGGCGTCGTCGAACGCGAGGTCGAGCAGCGCGGCGACCTTCGCCCCCTGCGCCTCGGGCAGCCGCACCATGACCTCGACGCGGCGGTCGAGGTTGCGGTGCATCATGTCGGCCGAGCCGATCCAGGCGGTAGGGGAGCCGCCGCCGGCGAACCACGCGACGCGGCTGTGCTCCAGGAAGCGACCGAGCACGGAACGGACGTGGATGGACTCCGACAGCCCGGGCACGCCGGGGCGCAGCGCGGAGATCCCGCGCACCAGGAGCTCGATGCTCACGCCGGCCTGCGAGGCGAGGTAGAGCGCGTCGATGATCGCCTCGTCGACGACCGAGTTGGCCTTGATGCGGATGTGCGCCGGACGCCCCGCCTCGTGGTGGGCGATCTCGGCGTGGATGGCGTCGACGAGCCCGGTGCGGACCCCGTCCGGGGCGACGAGCAGCTCGTCGTACGACGCGTTGCGGGAGAAGCCGGACAGGTTGTTGAACAGGTGGGCGACGTCCTCGCCGATGCGGGGGTCGGCGGTGAGCAGGCCGAGGTCCTCGTAGAGGCGGGCGGTCTTCGGGTTGTAGTTGCCCGTGCCGATGTGGGTGTAGCGGCGGATGCCGTCGGGCTCGTCGCGCACCACCAGCGAGAGCTTGCAGTGCGTCTTGAGGCCGACCAGGCCGTAGACGACGTGGCAGCCCGCGTGCTCCAGCTTGCGGGCCCAGCGGATGTTGTTGGTCTCGTCGAAGCGCGCCTTGATCTCGACGATCACCAGCACCTGCTTGCCGGCCTCGGCGGCGTCGACGAGGGCGTCGATGATCGGCGAGTCGCCCGAGGTGCGGTAGAGCGTCTGCTTGATCGCCAGCACGTGCGGGTCGGCGGCCGCCTGCTCGAGGAAGCGCTGCACCGAGGTGGCGAACGAGTCGTAGGGGTGGTGCAGCAGCACGTCGTGGCGGCGCACCGCCTTGAACACGTCGACGGGCGAGCTCGACTCGACCTCCGCGAGCAGCGGGTGGGTCGAGGGCACGAACGCGCGGTACTTCAGGTCCTCGCGGTCGAGGTCGGCGATGTCGTTGAGACCGCGCAGGTCGAGCGGGCCCGAGAGCCGGAAGACCTCCTCGTCGCGCACGCCGAGCTCGGAGGTCAGCAGCTCCAGCACCTTCGGGTCGATGGACTCCTCGACCTCCAGGCGTACGGCGGGCCCGAACCGACGCCGCAGCAGCTCCTTCTCGAGCGCCTGGAGGAGGTTCTCGGCGTCGTCCTCCTCGACCTCCAGGTCCTCGTTGCGGGTGACGCGGAAGGTGTGGACGCCCAGCACCTCCATGCCGGGGAACAGCCGCTTGAGGTGCTCGCGGATGACGTCCTCGAGCGGCACGAAGCGCTGGTTGCCCACCGCGACGAAGCGGTCGAAGATCGGCGGCACCTTGACGCGGGCGAACTGCTCCTTGCCCGTCTTCGGGTTGCGCACCAGCACGGCCAGGTTGAGCGAGAGACCCGAGATGTAGGGGAACGGGTGGGCCGGGTCGACGGCGAGCGGGGTCAGCACCGGGAAGACGCGGTCGCGGAAGAGGCGCTTGCAGTGCTTCTGCTCGTCGCGGTCGAGGTCCTCCCAACGCACGAGCTGGATGCCCTCCAGCTCGAGCGCGGGCACGATCTCGTCGCGGAACACGCGCGCGTGGCGGTCCATCAGCTCACGGGTCGTCGACCAGATCTCGCGCAGCACCTCGCGCGGCAGCAGGCCGGAGGCCGCGCGGACGGCGACGCCCGCCGCGATCCGGCGCTTGAGGCCGGCCACGCGCACCATGAAGAACTCGTCGAGGTTGCTCGCGAAGATGGCGAGGAAGCGGGTGCGCTCCAGCAGGGGGAGCGTGGGGTCCTCGGCCAGCTCGAGCACGCGCTGGTTGAACTTCAGCCACGACACCTCGCGGTCCAGGAACCGGTCGCCGTGCTTCTCCACCGCGGCCAGCGCCTCCGGGTCGGGCACGTACGGCGGGTCGACGTCGAAGATGTCGCCGCCGGCCGCCTGGAGGGCGGACTCCGGGGGCCCGTCGTCCAGCGAGCCCGAGACGTGAGCGGCGAGGATGGACGGGTCGGTGCTCATGCGCGCCATCCTCCCACCCGACGGTGAACGAGCGGTGACCGTGCGCATCCCGCGGATCCGCTGGCGCGGGGCGAACCGATCGGTAACCTGACGCTCGTGCCTGCCGACACCTCCCCGACGCACGCAGCGACCCGCCTCAAGCGCGCCTCCCTGCGCGGCCTGCTCGCCCTGCCCGAGCCGGTCAAGCGCCGGCTGGCGGGCGCCCCCGTCGACCTCGACGGGCTGCGCCTCGACCTCGACACCCAGCTCGTGCTGCGCCTCGCGCAGCTCACCCGCGAGCCCGTCATCGAGACGCTGCCCGTCGCGAAGGCGCGGCGGGCGCTGCTCGCCCAGTCGGTGCTGGCGGGCGGCGAGCAGCCGATCGGCGACGCGCTCTCGTGCCGGGTGGCCGGTCTGCCCGGCCGCCTCTACGTGCCCCGCGGCCGGCTCGTGCAGGACGGCGGGGGCGGCGACCCGCTGCTGGTCTTCCTCCACGGCGGCGGCTGGTTGTACGGCGACCTCGACAGCCACGACGCGCTGTGCCGGTTCCTCGCCGAGCAGGCCGGCGTCCGGGTGCTGTCGGTGGCCTACCGGCTCGCGCCGGAGCACCCGTTCCCCGCCGCGTACGACGACGCGGTCGCGGCGTACCGCTGGGTCGTCGAGAACGCCGGCTGGCTCGGCGCCGACGTGGACCGCATCGCGGTGGGCGGCGACTCGGCGGGCGGCAACCTCGCCGCGACCGTGGCGATCGAGGCGGCCCGCGAGGGACTGCCGCTGGCGTTCCAGCTGCTCATCTACCCCGCGACCGACATGACGCGCTCGAGCGAGAGCCACCGGCTCTTCGCCCGCGGCTTCTTCCTCACCGCCGAGTTCATGGACGGCGTCGCGGAGGGCTACCTCCCCGAGGTCCACGACCGCGTCGACCCCACGGCCTCGCCGCTGTTCGCCGAGCTGCCCGAGGGGCTGGCCCCGGCGTACCTGTGCACGGCCGGCTTCGACCCCCTGCGCGACGAGGGCGAGGCCTACGCCCGCAAGCTCGAGGCCGCGGGCGTCCCCGTCGTCCAGCGCCGCTTCGACGGCCTCATCCACGGCTTCGCCAACTGGGTCGCGCTCGGCGCCGCCAACCACGCCGCGCTCGTCGAGGTCGCGGCCGCCCTGCGCGCCGGGCTCGGCGTCGACGCCGACGGCGCCCACGGCGGCACCGAGCCGGCGGGCGGCACCGCGGCGGCGGGTACGGCGGGGGGCTGAGCGTGGGCCGGGTGAGCGGCGGCCGGGGGAGCGGGCTGCCCTGGCGCCGCATCGGCGCCGGGCTGGTCGTGGCGGGCGTCGCGACGGGCGTCGTGGCCCACGAGACGACCCGTGTCGAGGCCAGCGCCAACGGGGTGGCCACCGTCTTCATCGGCGACTCCATCACCGAGGCCGACACTGCGGGGGCCACGGACCTGCCGGGGCCGCGGTCGTGGACCCGGTACGTCGTGACCGACGACCGCACGCCGTGGCGCTACGTGGCCAACGCCGCCGTCGCCGGGGAGACGCTCGGCGAGATGGCGGACCGCTTCGAGCGCGACGTGCTGGCCCGCGGCCCGGAGGCCGTCGTGATCATGGGCGGCACCAACGACGTGCGCCTCGGGCTGGCGGTCGAGGACTCGCTCGACGCGCTGCGCTCCATGGTCGACGCGGCGCGCGGGGCCGGCGCGGAGGTGTGGATCGTCTCGCCCCCGCCGCTCGACCTGCCCCGCTGGGGCGACGTCGGTCCGTTGATCGAGGCCGAGCGCGCTCTGGCCGAGCAGCTCGACGTGCCGTTCGTCGAGGTGGTGCCCGAGGTCGGGGACGGCGACGACCGGTGGGCGTCGCCCGGCCTCACGACCGACGGGGCCCACCCGACCGAGCGGGGCGCCGAGGCCATCGCGGCGGCCGTGCTGGCCCAGGTCGGCTGAGCGACCCGCCGGCGGGCCGGGCCCGGCGGCTCAGCCCCGCGCGTACTGCACGTGGCTCGCGGCGACCGTGAAGCCCAGGCCCGCGTAGACCGCGCGCGCCGGGTGGTTGTCGCCCTCGACGTACAGCTCGACGACGCGGGGGTGCTGCGCCTCGAGGTGGTGCAGACCGGCCAGCGTCAGCAGCTTGCCCAGGCCGCGGCCCTGCGCCTGCGGCGCGACGCCGACGACGTAGACCTCGCCGACCGGGCCCGTGTCGTCCCCGCTGCCGTCGCCGCTGTCGTCGCCCGGGGTGGTCTTGGTCCAGTGGAACCCCAGCATCGCGCCGGTGGCGGTGTCCTCGGCGACGAGCAGGCCTGCCGGGTCGAACCAGTCCTGGGCCATCCGCTCGGCGAGGTCGCGCTCGTCCATCGCGCCCTGCTCCGGGTGGCGGGCGAAGGCCGCTGCGTTGACCGCCAGGAGGTCGGCCGCGTCGTCGGGGCGGTACGAGCGGATCGTGACGTCGGCGCGCGACGGCAGGGCGGGCAGGCCACCGGGCTCGCGCTCCATCACCAGCAGCTCGCGCACGCGGTCGAAGCCGAGGCGTTCCGCGAGGTGGGCCGCCCGCGGGCTGTCCACGTGGGACCAGGCGACCACGCGGGCGTCGTCGGCGAGCCCGTCGAGGGACGTCCGCGCCAGGGCGGCACCCACGCCGTACCCCTGGTCGTCGGGGGTCACGGCGAGGGTCAGGTCGTGCTCGGCGCCGGTGCGCCGCAGGAGCGCGAACCCGACGGGGCGGGGGCCGCCGGCGGGCCGGGGCTCCTCGGCCAGCCACAGCCGGGCGTCCTGGAGCCCGCGGTGCTCGAGGTGGCGGCGACCGGCCTCGTCGAGCGCCGGGGCTCCGAGGGTGCGGGCGACGCCGCCGTCCACGGCGTCGAGCGCCGCCCGGGTGGACTCGTCGAGCGTGACCGGCTCGCGGAGCACGACCGGCCCGGTGCGTCCCTGCAGGTGGTCCGTCCCCTCGTGCGCCATGGCCCCGACCCTACGGCCGCGACGCAGCACGGCCCCGGGCGGACCCGGGGCCGTGCTGAGGTGTCGCTGGGTGCTGCTGCTCCGCGGGAACGCTCAGGCGTCGACGCCGGCGTCGGCCGCGACCGTCGTCTCGGACCGGTCCTTCGACGGCAGCACGAAGCGGTAGCCGACGTTGCGCACGGTGCCGATGAGCGTCTCGTGCTCGGGGCCGAGCTTGGCGCGCAGGCGACGCACGTGCACGTCGACGGTGCGGGTGCCGCCGAAGTAGTCGTAGCCCCACACCTCCTGCAGCAGCTGCTGGCGGCTGAACACGCGGCCCGGGTGCTGGGCCAGGAACTTCAGGAGCTCGAACTCCTTGAAGGTCAGGTCGAGCGGGCGGCCCCCGAGCTTCGCCGTGTACGTCGCGTCGTCGACCACGACCTCGCCGCTGCGGATGACGTGCGACTCGGGGTCGTCCGCCTGCCGCTGGGCGTTGAGGCGACCGATCGCGAGGCGGATGCGGGCCTCGAGCTCGGCGGGACCGCAGGTGTGGAGGACGACGTCGTCCATGCCCCAGTCGGCGGCCACGACGGCCAGGCCGCCCTCGGTGACGACGAGCAGGACGGGGACGTCGGCCCCGGTGGTGCGGATGAGGCGGCAGAGGTCACGCGCGTGGGCGAGCTCCTGGCGGCCGTCGACGAGGACCAGGTCCGCGTCGGGGGCCTCGAGGAGCGCGCTTCCCTCGGCTGGGAGGATCTTGACGCTGTGGCCGAGCAGGGCCAGGCCGGGCAGCACCTCGACCGAGGGCTGCAGGGCACTGGTGAGGAGCAGAAGAGCGCTCATGGTGGTCTCCTCCCGAAGGGGTGGGGACCGAAACACGTCGTTGAGTCTCGGCCTGCACAAGTGAACGGGAGAATACAGAAACATGGTCGACACGCCACCGGCATCACCGCGAAGTGAGACGCAGGTCATCGAGGCCCGTTACTGGGCGGCAGCGAAACAGGCCGCCGGGGTGGAGGCCGACCAGGTGCCCGTCGAGGGCGCCGTCACCCTCGCCGACCTGCAGCAACGCGTGCTCGGGCTGCACCCCGGCGCGCGCCTCGGCGACGTGCTCGCCGTCTGCTCCGTGCTCGTCGACGACCGCCCCGTCAGCTCGGAGGACCCGGGCGACGTCGTGGTGAGCCCGGGCTCGGTCGTGCAGTTCCTCCCGCCCTTCGCCGGGGGCTGAGCCCCGGGCCGGCGGCGTGGTGGGGCTCAGCCGTTCACGAGGCCGAGCAACCGCAGGGCGGAGCGCACGTCGTCGACGTCGACCACCTTCATGCCGTCGACCGTCCACGACTCCGGCGAGCGTCCGCCGGACTTGCGGTGCGGCACCACGGCGAGGCGGAAGCCGAGCCGGGCGGCCTCGGAGAGGCGCTGGTCGAGGTCGCGCACGCGCCGCAGCTCGCCCGCGAGGCCGATCTCGCCCATGGCGACGACCCCGAGCGGGGCGGCCTTCCCCTGGCTGGCCGAGGCCAGCGCGACGGCGAGCGCCAGGTCGCTCGCCGGCTCGTGCAGCCGCGCCCCGCCGACGGTGGAGGCGAAGACGTCCATCTGGTGCAGCCGGATGCCGCAGTGCTGCGCCAGGACGGCCAGCACCATGGCCACCCGGGAGCCGTCGAGGCCCGCCGTCGTGCGGCGGGGACGCTCCGCCGGGGTCGGCGTGACCAGCGCCTGCACCTCGGCGAGCAGGGGGCGTCGCCCCTCCAGCGTCACGGCCACGCAGGTGCCCGGCACCTGGCGCTCGTGGTGCTCGACGAAGAGACCCGTCGGGTCCGACACCGCTGTGATGCCGTCGCTGCCCAGCTCGAAGCAGCCCACCTCGTCGACCGGGCCGAACCGGTTCTTCATCGCCCGCACCATGCGCAGCCGCGAGTCGCGGTCGCCCTCGAAGTGCAGCACGACGTCCACCAGGTGCTCGAGCACGCGGGGGCCCGCGATCGAGCCGTCCTTCGTCACGTGGCCCACGAGCACCGTCGTGATGCCGCGCGTCTTCGCCATGCGGATGAGCGCCGCCGCGACCTCCTTGACCTGGGTGACGCCGCCGGGGACGCCGTCGACGCCCGGGGCGCTGATCGTCTGCACGGAGTCGACCACCAGCAGGGCCGGCTGCACGGCGTCCACGTGCCCGAGCACGGCGCCCAGGTCGGTCTCGGCGGCCAGGTAGAGCTCGTCGGTGATGCTGTGCGTGCGGTCGGCCCGCAGGCGCACCTGCGAGGCCGACTCCTCGCCGGAGACGTAGAGCGTGCGCGTGCGGCGGCGGGCCGTCTGGGCCGCCACCTCGAGCAGCAGGGTCGACTTGCCGACCCCGGGCTCGCCCGCCAGGAGGAGGGCGGCGCCGGGCACGAGGCCGCCGCCGAGCACGCGGTCGAGCTCCGGCACCCCGCTCGTGCGGAAGGTGGCCGTGTCCGTGCGGACCTGGCCGATGGGCACCGCGGGTGCGGTGACGGGGCCGGCGGCCGCAGCCGCGGACGCCGTCGACGACGCCACCTCGACGACGGTGCCCCAGGCCTGGCACTCACCGCAGCGCCCCACCCACTTCGCGGTCTCCCAGCCGCACTCGCTGCACCGGTGGACCGGGCGGGAGCGGGCGGGACGGGAGGCGGGTCGGCTCATGGACGGCACCGTAGAGGAGCCCGCCGACAGTGCGGGTCGACGTACCCGTGCGAGGTGTTGACGGCCCTCCCCGCGCCGCCCGATGATGCTCGACGCACAGCTTGGATCGATCAAGGGAGACGGATGGGCCGCGACCCCCACCGGGCGGCGGACGGCCCGTCGGGTCCGCCGACCCTGGCCGACGTGGCCGCGCTCGCCGGGGTCTCGCGCCAGACGGTCTCCAACGCGCTCAACAACCCGGCCCTGCTGCGCGCCGACACCCTCGAGCGGGTGCGCGACGCCGTCGACACCCTGGGCTACACGCCCAACCGGGCCGCGCGGAACCTGCGCACCAAGGCGTCGCGGCTCATCGGCCTGCGGCTCACGCCCTTCGCCGAGGAGACGGCCAACGCCACGGTCGACCGGTTCGTGCACTCGCTCGTGCAGGCGTCGCGGGAGGCCGGCTACCACGTGCTCCTCTTCGACGGCGACGACCCGAGCGACCCGGCGTCGGGGTACGACGAGCTCGTGCGCTCCACCGCGGTCGACGCGTTCGTCGTCACCGACACGTTCAAGGGCAACCCGCAGGCCTCCTACCTCGAGGACAGCCGCGTGCCGTTCGTTGCCTTCGGGCGCCCGTGGACCCCGGCGGCGCTGCACCCGTGGGTCGACGTCGACGGTGCGGCCGGCACCGCGGAGGCCACGGCGCACCTGCTCGCCCGCGGCCACCGCCGCGTCGCCTGGATCGGCTGGCGCAAGGAGTCCCCGATCGGCGAGGACCGGCGGGCCGGCTGGTCCCGCACCCTGCGCGGGCACGGGTTGTCGACGAGCGGCCTGGCCTCCCGGGTGGAGGACACGGTGCGCAGCGGCCACGAGGCAGCCGGCGTGCTGCTCGACGAGGCGGCGCCCACCGCGTTCGTCTGCGCCTCCGACACGCTGGCGACGGGGGTGCTGCGCCAGCTGCACGAGCGCGGCCTCGTCGCCGGGCGCGACGTCGCCGTGGTCGGCTTCGACGACTCCCCGGTGGCCCAGCTGCTGCCCGGCGGGCTGACGTCCGTGCGCCAGCCGCTGGAGGAGGTCGCGGTGCAGGTCGTCGACCGGCTCGGCAAGCTGCTCGGCCACCGCGAGACGTTCGGCAGCGGCACGCTGCTCGCGCCGCACCTCGTGGTGCGCGGCTCCAGCTGAGCGGCCCGGACCGGGCGGCTCTCAGAAGCGGCGCCACCACAGGTTGACGGCGTAGTCGACGCTCGTGCCCGCGTGCTCGGCGAGCACCGCGTCGGCGGTCGCGGGGTCGAGCTCGATCCGCACGACGGCCTCGAGGTCCTCCCGGCGGTCGAACTCCCACGTCATGTCGAGCGGCTCCCGGCGGAAGCCCTGCGCCGCCCAGAAGCGCTCCTGCACGTGCGGCGGGTCCACCTGGGGGTAGCCGCGCCGGAACCACGCCCCGAAGGTCGAGCGGGACGCGTCGTTGTCGATGACGAAGGCCGTGCCGCCCCGGCGCACCACCCGGGCCAGCTCGCGCAGGCCCGGCTCGCAGCCCGGGCCGAAGAAGTACGCCCAGCGGGCCTGCACCACGTCGACCGACGCGTCGGGCAGCGGCACGGCCTGGGCGGTGCCCACGTGCACCTCGACGGTGGGGTGGGAGCGGGTACGGCGCCGCGCCAGCGCCGCGAGGGCCGGGTGCGGCTCCACGCCGACCACCCGGGCGGCCCCGGCGCCCGAGGCGTCGCCGTCGGCCCAGCGGGGGAGGTGGAAACCGGTGCCGCAGCCGAGGTCGAGGAAGGTGCGGCCCGACCAGTCGGCGATGCCGCGCGAGGCCCGCTCGATCACGCCCGCACGGTCGACGGCGCGGTTCTCCAGCTCGTAGGTCGCCGTGTGCTCCCAGATGTTGGGGCTCGGGACGGTGCCGCGCGGGGCACCCGGGGGCAGCTTCGCCACGGTCGGGCCTCGGGAGCCGGAGCGGGGATCAGATGCGGACGATGCCGTCCGGGGTGCGGACCTGCACCGCCAGGACGCCGGGGGTGCCGTGCGGCGCCACCCACTCGACGGTGATGTCCTCCAGCGGCTCCTCGACGGGCTCGCCCAGCCACTCGCTCACGCGGTGCGGGTCGCCCGCGATCTCGAGGCACTCGAGCGAGTACGACGGGTCCGCGCCGGCCCCGGGGTGCAGCTCGCGCGGCGACTCCCAGTGCACGAAGAAGGGCAGCTGCGGGTCGGCGATGAGCCCGTTGACGCCCAGCTGCTGCCACACCAGCTCGGTGCCGTCGGGGCGGTGCCGGCTGCCCTTGACCGCGGACCGGCCGAGGCGGCGTTCGACGCGCGAGAGGTCGCCGACGGCGACCACCCAGCCGAGCCAGCCGCCGCCGAGGGCGGAGCGGGCGCGCACGGCCTGGCCGAACGGCGCCTTGTCCGAGGCGGGGTGGTCGAGGACCTCGACGATCTCGATGTAGGTGTCGCCGGCGAGACCGAGGGTCATGTTGCGGGTGCCGAAGCGGGGGTGCACCCCGCCGTCGACGAACTCGCGTCCGATCAGCCCGCCGATGCGCTCGGCGGTGGCCGCCAGTCCGTCGGGTCCGGCGGCGTACGAGAGGTGGTCCAGGCGCATGGCCCGATTCTGTGGGTACCGCTCGGCCCCGCCGCACGCGGGGGGCGGGTCTCTCGACGTCGAGACGCCTACACGTCGTAGTAGACGAGGGCGCGGTCAGCGCGGGTCGGCGGGGTGGAGCGCCAGCAGCGAGCGCGAGCGCGCGTGGGACTCGCAGTGGCGCACGAGCTCGTCGTACCCCGCCTGCCCCATCAGCGCGACCAGCTCCGCGGCGCTCGTGCGGTAGAGCGGCTCCGGGGCGACGTGGGCGACGGGGTTGCCGGTGCAGTACCAGTCGAGGTCGTGCCCGCCCGGCCCCCAGCCGCGCCGGTCGTACTCGCCGATGGACACCTCGAGGTACGACGACCCGTCCGGCCGCTCCACGTCGCGGTAGGTACGGCGCAGCGGCAGCTGCCAGCACACGTCGGGCTTGGTCTCGAGCGGCTCGAGCCCCTCGCGCAGCGCGAGGGCGTGCAGCGCGCAGCCCTCCCCGCCGGCGAAGCCGGGGCGGTTCGCGAAGACGCACGCCTCCTGGCCGTCGACCACCGTGGTGCGGGTCTTGCGGGCGCCCTCCTCGTCGGTGGTCACCCAGGCGTCGCGGGCCACCGAGCGCCCGGCGGGCCGCTGCTGCCACAGGTCGGCGTCGAGGAGGGTCACGAAGGTGGCGACGCGCTCCTCGTCCCCGTCGTCGGAGAAGTGGGCGCCCAGGGTGCAGCACCCCACGTCCGGCGACGTCGCGTAGATCCCGGCGCACCCGCGCCCGAAGATGCAGGTGTACGCCGAGGTCAGCCACGTCAGGTCGCAGCGGAAGACCTGGTCGGCGTCGTCGGGGTCGCCGAACTCGACCCAGGCGCGCGGGAAGTCGAGCGGCACCTCGACGCCGCGGTCGGGGGACGCGGGGAGGGGGGAGGGCACCCGGGCAGCCTATGCCGCCGGCGTCGGCCCCCGGCGCTACCGTTGCGCCCATGAGGTTGGGAGTGCTCGACATCGGCTCGAACACGGGGCACCTGCTCGTGGTCGACGCCCACGGCGGCGCGGCGCCGCTGCCGGCGTACTCCTACAAGGAGCCGCTGCGCCTCGCGGAGCACCTCGACGCCTCGGGGGCGGTGAGCCCGACGGGCATCGACGCGCTGGCCGACTTCACCCGCCAGGCCCAGGTCGTGGCGGAGGACAAGGGCTGCGAGGAGATGCTGGCGTTCGCGACGTCGGCGGTGCGGGACGCGACGAACTCCGACGCCGTGCTGGCCGAGGTCGCCGAGCGCACGGGTGTGCGGCTGTCGGTGCTGTCCGGGGCCGACGAGGCGCGGCTGACCTTCCTCGCGGTGCGGCGCTGGTTCGGCTGGTCCGCCGGCCGGCTCGTCGTCTTCGACATCGGCGGCGGGTCGCTGGAGATCGCCGGTGGCGCGAACGAGGCGCCCGACGTCGCGTGGTCGCTGCCGCTGGGGGCGGCCCGGCTCTCGCGTGAGTTCTTCGCCCACGGGGCCCCCGACGAGGAGCACGTCCGCGCCCTGCGCAAGCGCATCCGCGCCGAGATCGCCCGCGACGCGGGCAACCTCCTGCGGGCGGGTACGCCGGACCGCGCGGCCGCCACGTCCAAGACATTCCGCTCGCTCGCCCGGATCTGCGGTGCGCCGGGCTCCTCCGAGGGCCAGCTGGTGCCCCGGGTGCTGCCCGCGGCCGAGCTGGCGGAGTGGATCCCCAAGCTGATGGAGATGGGGCACGACGAGCTCGCGGCCCTGCCGGGCGTCTCGCCGAGCCGCACCCACCAGATCGTGCCGGGGGCGCTGGTCGCCGACGCGGTGATGGACATCTTCGGGCTCGAGGGCCTCGAGGTCTGCCCGTGGGCCCTGCGGGAGGGCGTCATCCTGGAGCGCTTCGACCAGCTGAGCGTCCTCGGGTGAGGACCGGCTGATGGTCGTCGGGCTGTCGACCTCCTCGACGTACCCCGAGTCGACGGCGCACGCGTTCGCGTACGCCGCCGAGGTGGGCTACGACGCCGTCGAGGTCATGGTCGGCATCGACGCCCTCAGCCAGCAGGTCTCGGCGGTCGAGCAGCTCGCGCAGCACCACGACGTGCCGGTCTGCGCGGTCCACGCCCCGTGCCTGCTCTTCACGCAGGCGGTCTGGGGCCTCGAGCCGTGGGGCAAGCTCGAGCGCTCGGCCGAGATGGCGAGGGCGCTCGGCGCCGACGTCGTCGTGGTGCACCCGCCGTTCCGCTGGCAGCGGGAGTACGCGCGGGACTTCGTCGACGGCATCGCGGCGCTCGAGGAGTCGAGCGGGATCGCGTTCGCGGTGGAGAACATGTACCCGTGGAAGGCCACGCCGCGGAAGGGCACGACGCGCGGCATGGAGGTCTACGCGCCGGGGTGGGACCCGTCGGCGGAGAACTACGCGAACACCACGATCGACCTGTCCCACGCCGCCATCGCGGGCTCCGACCCGATCGCCATGGCCGACCGGCTCGGGTCGCGGCTGCGCCACCTCCACCTGACCGACGGCACCGGGTCGGCCAAGGACGAGCACCTGGTGCCGGGGCGCGGCGTGATGGGCGCGGCCGACCTGCTGCGCCACCTCGCCGGGCAGGGCTTCGAGGGCCACGTGGTGCTCGAGATCAACACCCGCAAGGCCGCCGACCGCGACGCGCGGCTGGCCGACCTGGCGGAGTCC
This sequence comes from Nocardioides sp. ChNu-99, assembly GCF_029493445.1. Classification (NCBI taxonomy): domain Bacteria; kingdom Bacillati; phylum Actinomycetota; class Actinomycetes; order Propionibacteriales; family Nocardioidaceae; genus Nocardioides; species Nocardioides sp. ChNu-99. The sequence continues at coordinate 26,116 of NZ_JAHWBL010000040.1, forward strand.
CTGGCCTTCGCACGCGAGCACCTCGCCGTCCGCGAGGTGTGAGCCGGGTCACGGACCGGTCGTCGGTGGCTGGAGCCGTCCGGGTAGCGTGACGCCATGCCCGTGCTCCGCCGCCCGCTCCTCGCGCTCGCGCGCAGCGGTCGGGTGAAGGAGGCGTTGACGACGCTGCCGGTGGCCTCGTCCGTCGTCCGCGGCTACGTGCCGGGGGAGTCGACCGACGACGCGATCGGCGCCACGACCCGTCTCCTCGACGACGGGCTGGCCGTCACGATCGACCACCTGGGCGAGGACACGCTGGACGCCGAGCAGGCCGAGGCGACGACCCGCGTCTACCTGCACCTGCTCGACCAGCTCGCCGCCCACGGGCTCGCCCGCCGGGCCGAGGTGTCGCTGAAGCTCAGCGCCGTGGGCCGTGCGCTGCCCGGCACCGGCACCGACCTCGCCCTGGAGAACGCGCACCGCGTCTGCGAGGCCGCCCGCGCCGTCGGCACCACCGTCACCCTCGACATGGAGGACCACACCGGCGTCGACGCCACCCTCACCATCCTGCGCGAGCTGCGCCGCGAGCACCCGGACACGGGCGCCGTGCTGCAGGCCTACCTGCGCCGTACCGAGGCCGACGCCCGCGACCTCGCCTACGAGGGGTCGCGGGTGCGCCTGTGCAAGGGCGCGTACGACGAGCCCTCCGGCGTCGCGTTCCAGACGCGCGAGGAGGTCGACCGCGCGTTCGTGCGCTGCCTGCGCATCCTCATGGCCGGGCAGGGCTACCCGATGGTCGCCACCCACGACCCCCGGCTGATCCGGATCGCGGGCTCGCTCGCGAGCCGCCACGGGCGCCACCGCGGCACGTACGAGTACCAGATGCTCTACGGCATCCGGCCCGAGGAGCAGCGCCGGCTGGCCGCCGAGGGCGAGACCGTGCGGGTCTACGTGCCCTACGGCACCGACTGGTACGGCTACCTGACCCGCCGGCTCGCCGAGCGCCCGCAGAACCTGTCACTCTTCGTCACGTCGTTGATCTCGAAGAAGTGACGTCGGGCCCGCCCCGGCGCCGCGAACAGGAGCCGTGGAGCACGTGACCGCCTCGACCTCGTCCCTCACCGCCATCATCGGCGCCGGCGTCATGGGGGAGACCCTCCTCTCCGGCCTGCTGCGGGCCGGCCGACCGGCCGACCGGCTGCTGGTGGGCGAGAAGCGCCCCGAGCGGGGCGAGGAGCTGCGCGCGCGCTACGGCGTCGAGGTGCTCGACAACGTGGAGGCCGCACGGCGCGCCGACACGGTCGCGCTCGTAGTGAAGCCGCAGGACATGGGTGCCGTCCTCGAGCAGGTCTCCCCGGTGCTGCGCCCCGGCCAGCTGGTCGTCTCGCTCGCCGCGGGCACCACGACCGCGTACGTCGAGGCGCGGGTCCCCCAGGGCGTCGCCGTCGTGCGCGTCATGCCCAACACCCCGGCGCTGGTCGACGAGGGGATGGCCGCCATCTCCGGCGGGCGCCACGCCAGCGAGGAGCAGCTCGCGGAGGTCGAGGGCCTCCTGAGCGCCACGGGCAAGGTGCTGCGCGTCCCCGAGGCGCAGCAGGACGCGGTGACCGCGATCTCCGGCTCCGGGCCCGCCTACCTCTTCTACGTCGTCGAGTCGATGATCGAGGCCGGCGTGCACCTCGGCCTGCCCCGCACGACCGCCACCGACCTCGTCGTGCAGACCGTCGTCGGCTCCGCCACGATGCTGCGCGAGACCGGCACCCACCCCACGGTCCTGCGCGAGCAGGTCACCTCCCCGGCGGGCACCACGGCCGCCGCGCTGCGCGAGCTGGAGATCCACAAGGTGCGCGCCGCGTTCCTCGCCGCCATGGAGGCCGCGCGCAACCGGTCGGCCGAGCTCGGCTCCTGAGGCGTCGGGCGCGCGTCAGGCCGAGGGTTCAGGCCGCGGCGAAGTCGAGCGCGTCGAGGCTGCGCACGCGGCGCACGCCGGCGGTGGGGTGCTCGTCGTACCGGTCGAGGAGGACGGCGCGCAGGCCGGCCCGGGCGGCGCCGCGCACGTCGTTCGCCAGCGAGTCGCCGACCATGAGGGTCGCGCCGACGGGGGTGCCCAGGTGGGCGCACGCCGCGGCGTACGCGCGGGCGTCGGGCTTGGCCGCCCGCAGCGCCGAGGAGGCGAGCACCGGGGCGTCGAGGGCGTCGAGCACGGGCGCGAGCCCGACGCGCTCGACCTTGCTGCGCTGCCGGCGCAGGTCGCCGTTGGTCAGCACGCCCACCGCGAGGCCGGCGGCGTGCGCCCGCTCCAGCGCCCGCCGGGCGTCGGCGAAGGCCCGCCACGCCGCGCGGTAGGCCGTGGAGAACCCCGCGAAGGCCTCGTCGGCGGCGGCGTCCTCGCGCAGGTCGAGGTGGGGCACGAAGGCACGGACGCGCGCACGTCGCTGCTCCGCGAAGGTCAGCTCGCCGCGCTGGTACGCCGCGTGGTGCCGCATCTCGAGCAGCGTCCACCGCTCGGCGAGCTCGGCCGGCGTGCCCGGCAGCCCCAGCCCTGCGGCCCACGCCACGAGACCCGCCCGCGCCGCGCCGCGGTGGTCCACGAGGGTGTCGTCGAGGTCGAAGAGGACCGCGGCGAGCGGGAGTCGGGGAGCCACCCGCGGGAGTGTGCCAGCGGCCGCCGACACCCTGCATCCTGTGCGGTTCCTGTGGGCGAATCCCACCGGTGTGAGTACCGCCTGAGCAGCGGGTTCAAGCCGACACGCCGAGGAAGTGGAGATTTCCGGCGAATGCCACTCCCCAGGAGTCACATCAGGCTCTATTCTCACGCCAACCCCTCGCGTGTGGAGCCGGCCCGGATGGTCGGCGCGCGTCCGGGCAGAAAGCGGTGCACGATGGCCCTGCACGACGGTCCTTCCGGCGACATCTCGGGGGTCAAGTTCCTGACCGTCGCCGAGGTCGCCTCGGTGATGCGCGTCTCCAAGATGACGGTCTACCGTCTCGTCCACAACGGCGAGCTCCCCGCGGTGCGGGTCGGCCGCTCCTTCCGCGTGGAGGAGAAGGACGTCGACGAGTACCTGCGGAGCAGCTTCTACGACGCCGGCTGAGCGCGCCCGCGGTCCACGCCACGGCCTCGTTTCGGCGCCTCGGGGTGGTCCCGCTAGGCTGAGGTCCGGCCATCCCGCGTCCCGCGTGGGTGGGCAACCGTTCGTGAAAGGTTCTCCGTGGGTTCTGTCATCAAGAAGCGGCGCAAGCGCATGGCCAAGAAGAAGCACCGCAAGCTGCTCAAGAAGACGCGCGTCCAGCGCCGCAAGCTCGGCAAGTGAGCCCCGCGGGGGCTCCGTCTGCGAGGTGAACCGGTGGGCAAGGTCGTCCTCGTCACCGGCGTCTCCCGAGACCTCGGTCGACGTTTCGCACGTGCGATCGCGGACGACCCTGCCGTCGACCGCGTCATCGGTGTCGACGTCGTGCCCCCGCGCGGTGACATCGGCCCGATCTCCTTCGTGCGGGCCGACATCCGCACCCCCGTCATCGCCAAGGTCATGGCGCGGGAGGACGTCGACACCGTCGTCCACATGAGCGTGATCGCGACACCCGGTGCCACCGGGGGTCGCAACGCCATGAAGGAGCTCAACGTCATCGGGACGATGCAGCTCCTGGCCGCCTGCCAGAAGGTCGAGTCGGTGGAGCACGTCGTCGTGAAGTCGACGACGGCGGTGTACGGCGCGACCAGCCGCGACCCCGCGATGTTCACCGAGGCGTTCGAGCCGCGCGTCGCGCGCGGCGGCTACGCCAAGGACGCCCAGGAGGTCGAGGGCTACGTCCGCGGCTTCGCGCGTCGTCGGCCGAACGTGCGCGTCCTCATGCTGCGCATGGCCAACGTGCTCGGTCCGGGCGTGCAGAGCCCCATGACGTCGTACCTGCGACTCCCCGTGGTGCCGACCGTGCTCGGCTTCGACCCCCGCCTGCAGTTCCTCCACGCCGACGACCTCGTCGCCGCCCTGCGCCACGGCGTGCTGAGCGACGTCGCGGGCACCTTCAACGTCGCCGGCGACGGCGTGCTGACCCTGCGGCAGGCGCTCCGGCGGATGCAGCGACCCACGGTCGCGCTGCCGCCCGCCGCCCTCACCGGCATCGGCCAGCTCGTGCGTCGCGTCCGGCTGGCGGAGCTCTCGCCCGAGCTCCTCGCCCTGCTCACCTACGGCCGGGGTGTCGACACCTCGCGCTGCCGCGACGAGCTCGGCTTCCGTCCCGACTTCACGACCGCCGAGGCGCTCGCGGACTTCGCGGCCGACCTCGCCCCCACCTTCGCCGCGCCCGACCTGGTCCTCGGCTCCCTCGAGGACCGGCTGCGCAGCCGCGCGGCCGTGGCGGCGCCGCCCGCCGAGGCGGGCTCCGCGACCGACACCGGCGTGGTCCGACCGTTCGTGCCCCCAGGAGGCAGCCGTGGGTGACGCCGACATCATCCCGATCGGGACGCGCGGCCGCCCGGGCCGCGGCTCCGGCGGGAACCGCCCCTCCGCCCCCGCCCGGGACCTCGCCGGCGGGCGGGCGGGCGCCCGCCGTACGCC
>NZ_JAHWBL010000041.1:0-29947 GCF_029493445.1 Nocardioides sp. ChNu-99
ACCCGGCCGCTCCGGAGCCCGCCCCGCGCCGCGTCGTCGCCGTGTGGGGCCCGGCCGGCGCGCCCGGGCGCACGACGGTGGCGACGGCCCTGGCGGCCGCGCTGGCCTCCCGGGGCGAGCCCACCCTCCTCGTCGACGCCGACCCCTGGGGCGGCACGGTCGCCCAGCACCTCGGGGTGCTCGACGAGGTCTCGGGCCTGCTGGCGATGGCGCGGCACGCGGGCGCGGGGGACCTGGAGGAGCGCTGGCTCGGCGCGGTCCGCTCGCTCGACCGGCACCTGCACGTGGTGACCGGGCTGCCCCGCGCCGACCGCTGGGCCGAGGTCGACGGCGGGGCGCTGGAGCAGCTCGTCGACCTGGCCCGCGAGGTGGGTCACGTGGTGCTCGACACCGGGTTCGCGCTCGACCACGACGACGGCGGGTTCGCCGTCGGCCCCGCCCGCAACGAGCTCACCACGACGGCGGTCGAGCTGGCCGACGAGGTGGTGGTGGTCGGCACGGCCGACCCGGTGGGGCTGACGCGCCTGGCCCGCGGCCTCGCCGACCTGCGCGAGCTGGGGCGCGGGGACGTCCACGTCGTCGTCAACCGCATGCGCTCGACGCTGGGCTGGTCCGAGCGCGAGGTGACCTCGATGCTGGCCGACTTCGTGCGGCCCGCGTCACTGCACTTCCTGCCCGACGACCGCGCCGCGACGGACCGGGCGCTCGTGACGGGGCGCTCGCTGCTCGACGTGGGCGAGGGTCCGCTGGCCCGGGCGGTGCTCGCCGCGGCCGCGGGCGTCGTACCCGGGGCCGCGGCGCCCGTCAGGAGGCGAAGAGCAGGTAGAGCCCGCCGCCGGTGAACGCGATCATCACGCCGAGCATCGGCAGCTGGCCGACGAGCTGGTGCTGGCGCGGCAGCACCGACAGCGACCGGTCGTGCGCCGCCACCGCGGCCACGACGTGCCCCACCACCACGCCGGACACCTGCACGAACGCCAGGAGCCCGATGTTGTCGGAGAGGAAGTACGACGGCTGCAGGTTCGCCGTGCCCAGCCAGTTCGACCCCTGGGCGAGCGGGTCGCTCATGTAGATGACGACCTGCTGGCCGAACTCGAGCAGGTAGGTCAGGTAGTGGGCGCCGACGTACCCGACGATGATCGGCGCGATCGAGTGCGCCATCAGCGACGGCAGGGCCCGGCGCGGGATGCCCTCGCGCGCCGGCACGGCCGCCGAAGCCAGCGTCAGCAGCAGCCCGACGAGCGCGATGACGCCGATGAGCGCGACGTTGAGGATGAGGTCGGAGTCCAGCGTGCTCGTGTTGACGAACCGCACGAAGGGCAGCGACTCGCGGAAGGAGTCGTACGCCGTGCTGCCGAAGAGCACCGCCACGAGCGCCACCAGGCCGGCGGCGGGCCGCAGCGTCGCCAGGTTCGCCAGCGGGCTGCGCGCCACCAGCGTGCCGTCGGCGTCACGGCCCCAGATCGACACGTGCGCCACGAGCGTCGAGTAGGCCTCGAACGGGTCGCAACGCTCGTAGAACGAGCTTCCGAACACGGCTCCGCCGACGAGCATCAGCGCGAAGTACGCCGCCAGCCACAGCCGCACGGCGCTCGTCTCGACGCCGTTGGTGCTGACCAGCTCGAGCCACACGAACGCGTAGAGGCCGATTGCCGCCGGCCAGTAGCCCACCCACGACGGCAGCTCGCGCAGCCCGTGCTCCGGGTCGGTGCCGGCGAGCCGGGACAGCCCGGCGTTGATGGTGCGCACCGGGCTCACGGCCCGGTAGAAGCGGCCGAGGAACAGCGACGCCGGGACGATGCCGACCCACAGCAGCACGTAGAACATGCCGAGGCCCGGGTTCGTCGCGTAGTCGGGGCCGACCACGAGCGCGAACATCATGTAGGCGAAGAACGCCGCCCCGAGCAGGCGGGCGAGCACGCGCACGACCGGGTGGTCGACCACGGCGCCGAGCCGCGCCACCGCCCCCGGCGCCCAGGGCCGCATGCGGGTCGTGCCGGGCTCGGGTCCGTCGTACCGCGGCTTGCGCCACGCGACGGCGAGCACCAGGAACGACGCCGCCAGCGCCACCACCGAGCCGATGACGACCGCCTCGAGCGGGATCGGCAGGTCGGCGGCGTTGCCCAGCCCGCTGTGGGCGAGGGTGACCTGGTCGCCGGCGTCCGGCGTCACGGGCGGACGTCGACGCGCACGAGCAGGCGCTCGGGGTCGTGCAGCTCGACGTCGTAGCTGCCGGCCCGGTCGATCGTGACGGTGTGCTCGCTGGTGCCGGGCTGCGCGTCGATCGTGAACTCGGGGTCGGTGTGGCCGTGGATCTCGGCCGCCACGTCGGTGGTGACGCGGAAGACGATCGGCTGGCCGACCGCGGCCTCGACGCGGCTCGCGTTGGGGGAGACCGAGTCGCCGTCCACGACGACGTCGATCATGAGCGGCTCGACGCCGGGCTCGGCCGACGCGCTGCCCGAGGTGGCGCCGGACGTGGTCGAGCTGCTCGACGACGTCGACTCGTCCGGGCCGGCCTCGTCGGCGGTCCCCCCGCAGGCGGAGGCGGTCACGGCCAGGGTGGCGGCGACGGCGACGGTGGTGAGCGGGCGCAGGGCGCGACGGAACACGGTGACTCTCTTCTCCCTCGGGGGTACGACGACACGGTGCCGGCCCGGTCCGGCGATCCCCACCCGGGCACGGCGGGGGCTGTGCCGGTCGGGGGCGGATGACATGATCCACGTCGAGGTTACGTACAGCGTCGAGCGGGAGCGAGGTGGGGGATGGGCGAGCGGCTGCGCTCCCGGGACATGGCGATCCTGGCGACCGACTCCACGACGTCGCCGTTGCACAACGCGACGTTGGAGATCTTCGACCCGGGCGAGTCCGGGTTCGACCACGAGCGCCTCGTCGCGCTCATCGGCGACCGCATCACCTTCGTGCCGCGCTACCGGCAGCGGCTCCTCACCGTCCCCGGTCACCTGGCCACGCCGGTGTGGAGCGACGACCTGCGCTTCGACCTCGCCTACCACGTGCGCCGCTCCGCGATCCCGCGCCCGGGCACGCTGGAGCAGCTGCTCGAGCTCGTCGCCCGCATCGTGTCCCGCCCGCTCGACCGCACGCGGCCGCTGTGGGAGGTCTACTTCGTCGAGGGCCTGGAGGACGGCCGCGTCGCCGTGCTGTCCAAGTCCCACCAGATCCTGGTCGACGGCATGGAGACGGTCGACCTCGGCCAGGTGCTCCTCGACGTCTCGGCCACGCCCAAGCTGATGGAGCCCGACGAGTGGGAGCCGGCGCGCCGGCCGACCAACCCGGGCCTCGTCGCCGACGCGCTGCGCGACACCCTCACCGAGCCCTCCGCGCTGCTCGCGAACGGCCGGGTGCTCGGCCAGTCCGTGGCCCGCCGCACCCTCGGCGTCCGTCGCCGGCTCACCTCCCTGGCGGGGCCGCTCGCCCCCCTGGGCGGGCCGCTGGCCGCGCAGCCCCCGGTCAGCGAGTCGCCGATCACCCCGGCCGCGCTGTCGCAGCAGCGGCGGGTCGCCGGCGTCCGCACCTCGCTCGCCGACCACCGCCGGGTGCGCGAGGTGCACGGCGGCACCGTCAACGACGTGGTGCTCGCCACCGTCGCCGGCGGCCTGCGCAACTGGCTGATGGCCCGCGACCAGCGCATCGGCCCGCAGAGCAAGGTCCGCGCGCTGGTGCCGATGTCCGTGATCGACGACGAGCTCGAGGCCACCTCGCTCGGCACCCAGATCCAGGGCCACCTCGTCGACCTCCCCGTGGGCGAGGCCAGCCCCGTCGTGCGGCTGCACCAGGTGTCCTACTCGTTCAAGGCCCACGGCGAGACCGGCCGAGCGGTCGCGGCGAACCGGCTGGCGGGCATCGCCGGCTTCGCGCCCACCACCTTCCACGCCCTCGGCACGCGCGTGGCCCTCGGCGAGCTCGGCTCGCGACGCTTCCAGCTCACCGTCACCAACGTGCCCGGACCGCAGTTCCCGCTCTACGCCGCCGGCGCCCGCATGGTGGCGACCTACCCGGTGCCGCCGCTGCTGCCCCGGCACGCGCTGGGGATCGGCGTGACGTCGTACGACGGGCACGTCTACTACGGCGTCACCGGCGACCGCGACGCGATCGACGATCTCGACATCTTCGCCCAGTGCCTGCGCGACGCCCTCGACGAGCTGGTCGACACCGCCAGCGACACCCGCCCCCGGGCGCCGCGCGGCCGCAGCCGCCCGCGCCCCGCGACCCCCGTGACCGAGCCCACCCCCGACCCCACCCCCGGCCCCGCGCCCGGCCCAGGAGCCACCCCGTGACGACGCGCGTCTTCGTGCCCCTCACCTCCTCCGAGCTCGCGCGCGTCGTCGCCGAGGGCCGCCTCGCCGGCCCGTTCCGCGCGCACGCCGCGACACCCGCGCTGGAGGAGGCGTGGCCCGACGGCTCCACCGAGGAGTGGGAGTACGCCGCGCAGGCCGCAGCCGGCACGGAGTCGCTGGCCCGCCGCGTCGAGGGCGACCAGCCCCGGCGCCTGGTCCTGGCCGCCGACGTCCCGCAGGTGCGACCGCTGGACGACGACGCGGAGCCCACCCTCGTCGAGGTGGAGGCCGACGTGCCGTGGAAGCGGATCGCGTCCGCCCACGTCGACGTCGTCGACCTCCCGCCGGCGGCGCTCGCGGCGTACCTCTCCGGCGAGGAGCTGCCCGACTCGGTCGACGGGGTCGAGCTCGACCACGACCTCGCGTGGTTCGCCACGCAGGAGATCCGCAACCTCGTCTGATCGGACGGAGCCGCCGCGAGCGGCCCGGGCGGGGCCGGTTGAGGGCGTCGGCGCCGCCTGACACGATCGGGCGCATGGACGCGATCACGCTGCCCCCCGCACCGGTCAACGAGCCGAACCTGACCTACGCCCCCGGCAGCGCCGAGCGGCTGGCGCTGCTCGAGCAGGTGGAGGTGCTGCGGGCCGCGCCGCGCGAGCTGCCGGCGTACGTCGGGGACTGGCGGGCCGGTGGCGGCGCCGAGGTCGCCGTCGTCGAGCCCCACGACCACCAGCGGGTGCTCGGCACCTTCCGCTCCTCGACCCGGAAGGACGCGCAGGACGCGGTCGACGCCGCGCGGGCCGCCGCGCCGGGCTGGCGGGCGCTGAGCTACGACGACCGCGCCGCGGTCCTGCTGCGGGCCGCCGAGCTCCTCGCCGGGCCGTGGCGTCAGCGCCTCAACGCCGCCACGGTGCTCGGCCAGTCGAAGACGGCGTTCCAGGCCGAGATCGACGCCGCCTGCGAGCTCATCGACTTCTGGCGCTTCAACGTGCACTACGGGCGCCAGATCCTCGCCGAGCAGCCCATCCGCAACGCGCCGGGTGTGTGGAACCGCACCGACCACCGTCCGCTCGAGGGCTTCGTCTACGCGATCACGCCGTTCAACTTCACGGCCATCGCGGGCAACCTGCCGACCGCGCCGGCGCTCATGGGCAACACGGTGATCTGGAAGCCGTCGCCCACGCAGCAGCTGGCGGCGTCGCTGACGATGGAGCTCCTGACCGAGGCGGGCCTGCCGCCGGGCGTCATCTCGATGCTGCCGGGCGATGGCGTCGAGCCGTCCGAGGTGCTGCTGCCCCACCCCGACCTCGCGGGCATCCACTTCACCGGCTCCACGCCGACGTTCCAGCACCTGTGGCGCACGGTGGGGGAGAACCTGTCGGGCTACCGGGGCTACCCCCGCCTCGTCGGCGAGACCGGCGGCAAGGACTTCGTGCTCGCCCACCCCTCGGCCGACCCCGACGCGGTGCGGGTGGCGCTGGTGCGCGGCGCGTTCGAGTACGCGGGCCAGAAGTGCTCCGCCGCCTCGCGGGCGTACGTCGCGCGCTCGGTGTGGGAGCGGATCCGCGAGCAGCTGGTGGCGGACGTCGACGGCCTGGCGATGGGCGACCCGACGGACCTGTCGAACTTCCTCGGCGCCGTGATCGACGACCGGGCCTACGCCAAGCACGCGGCCGCCATCGAGCGGGCCCGCGCGAGCGACGGGCTCGACGTCCTCGCCGGCGGCGAGTGCGACGACAGCGTCGGCTGGTTCGTGCGCCCCACCGTCGTCGAGGGCGGCGACCCGACGGACGAGATGTTCTCGACGGAGTACTTCGGGCCGATCCTCGCCGTCCACGTCTTCGACGACGGCGACTTCGAGAAGGTGACGCGCCAGCTGGAGTCCGCGTCGCCGTACGCGCTGACGGGTGCGGTGTTCGCGCGCGACCAGCGGGTCGTGGCGTGGGCGGCAGCGGAGCTGCGGTTCGCCGCCGGCAACTTCTACGTCAACGACAAGCCCACCGGCGCCGTGGTGGGCCAGCAGCCGTTCGGCGGCGGTCGCGCGTCGGGCACGAACGACAAGGCCGGCGCGGCGTCGAACCTGACCCGCTGGACCAGCCCGCGCTCCATCAAGGAGACGTTCGTGCCGCCGCACGACCACCGCTACCCGCACATGGGCTGAGACGCGGCGGGGCGGCACCGGACCGGTGCCGCCCCGCGCTCGCGTCCTCGGGTCTCAGCCCTTCGCGAGCCAGGCCCGACCGGCGCGGTTCTCGGCCTTGAGCGCCTTGACGAGCAGGTCCGCGATGAGGCCCTCGATCTTGCCGCCGACGAGCGGGATCGAGACCTTGACCTGCAGGTCGACGGTCTCCGTCGTGCCGGTGCCGGTCTCGCGGAGCGTGGCCGTGCCCGTCATGTCGCCGGGCTTGCCGGGGATGGTGACGTGGATGTCCGCCGCGGTGGCGCCCCACTTCTCGTCCTGCACCACGACGATCTCGTCGCCGACGAACTTCTTCGCGAACGACGGGATGCCGGCGGCGGGCTGCACGGTCTCGAAGCGCACGACGTCGCCCGTGACGGAGACGGTCGAGCGCAGCGCCCGCTGCTCGGCGGCCACCGAGCGGCGGAAGGCCTCGTCGAGGAGCATCGCGCGCACGTCGGCGAGCGGGGCGTCGTAGGTCAGTTCGTGGGTGACGCGCTTGGCCATGGGGGAGGATCTCCGTCCGACTCGGCACGGGCCGCGGCCCGGTGCGGGGTGCTGGTCGACGGGGCGTCGGGCCCCGCCGCGGGCCATCATCGCGCACCCCCGGGAGCCGGGTTGTTGCGGCACCGGGGGACCCCTAGGGTCGGGAGGGTGGCGACGACGCTGGACGGCAGGAACCTGGACCGCAGCAAGGCCGATCTCGTGGCGGACGCCGCCGCACTGGCCCGGGGCCGCAACGGCTCCCTCGCGGGACCCGAGGGTGATGCCGACCCGGACGCGGTGCTGTCGGCGTACTACCGCCACGTCGCCCCGGAGGACATCCTCGACCGCACCCCCGTGGACCTGTACGGCGCGGCCGCCTCCCACCGCCGCCTCGCCGAGCACCGCGCCCCCGGCGAGGTGCTCACCCGGGTGCTGACCCCGTCCGTGGCCGACGACGGCTGGACGGCCGGCGGCCACTCCGTCGTCGAGGTCGTCACCGACGACATGCCGTTCCTCGTCGACTCGGTGACGATGCTGCTCGACCGGCTCGACTGCGACGTCCACGCGGTGCTCCACCCCCAGCTGCGGGTACGGCGCGCCGCCGACGGCACGCTGCTGGCGGTCGGCCCGATCGCGGAGGGCTCGGTGCAGGTCGAGGACCACGCCGACCAGACCGCGACGCGCGAGTCGTGGATCCACGTGGAGATCGGTCGCCTCGGCACCGACGGCGACGACGGCACGGCTGCCGCCATCGAGGCGGGGATCCACCAGGTGCTCGCCGACGTGCGCGTCGCGGTCGAGGACTGGCAGCAGATGAAGGAGGCCGTCGCGGCGGTGGCCACCGACCTGCGGGAGCGGCCCGCGGAGGTCGCGGCCGGCGTACCCGAGCCGGAGGTGCGGCAGGGCGCCGACCTGCTGGAGTGGATCGCCGACGACCACTTCACGTTCCTGGGCTACCGGGAGTACACGCTGTCCACCGGCGCCGACGGCGACGAGCTCGTCGCGGTGCCCGGCACCGGGTTGGGGCTGCTGCGCGACGACCGGCCGGGCGTGGCGCCCACCGGCGCCGACGGTCCCCGCGTCACGGCCGAGGTGCGCGACCGGATGCGGGACCCCGAGCTGCTGGTGCTGGCCAAGGCCAACCGCCGCGCCACCGTGCACCGGCCCGTGCACCTCGACTACGTGGGCGTGAAGACGTTCGACGCCGACGGCGTGGTGACGGGCGAGCGGCGCCTCATCGGCCTGTTCTCCTCGGCCGCCTACACCGAGTCGCTGACCCGCATCCCGCTGCTGCGCGAGAAGGCCGAGGCGGTGCGCGAGCAGCTGGGCTTCGACCAGCGCAGCCACGCCGGCAAGGCGCTGCTCGACACGCTGGAGAACTTCCCGCGCGACGAGCTGTTCCAGACCCCGACGGAGGACCTGGCGCCCATCGCGCAGGCCGTCATGTTCGCCCGCGAGCGCCGCCGTCAGCTGCGGCTCTTCGTGCGGCGCGACACCTACGGGCGCTACCTCTCCGTGCTCGCCTACCTGCCGCACGACCGCTACAGCACCGCGGTGCGTGAGCGGTTCGCCGAGGTGCTGCGCCAGCGGCTCGACTCCTCGGCCATCGAGTTCGCGGTGCAGCTGTCGGACTCGGCCATGGTGCGGGTGCACTTCGTCGTGCGCCCCCAGGAGGGGCTGAGCATCCGCCAGGCCGACCGCGAGTTCGTCGCCGAGCTGGAGCACCGCTTCGACGAGGTCGCCCGCTCCTGGCGCGACGACCTGCACGCCGCGCTGCTCGCCGAGCACGGCGAGGTCGACGGGGCGCGGCTCGGTCGTCGCTACCTCGGCGCGTTCCCGGAGGCCTACAAGGAGGACTTCGACGCCCGCACGGCCGCCTCCGACATCGGCCGGCTCGAGGCCGTGCGTGCCGCCGCGGGCCCGGCCGGCGGCTTCGACGTCGCGCTCCACCAGCCGGTCGACGCGCCGGCCGGCGAGGGCATGCTGAAGATCTTCCGCGTCGGCCCGGCGCTCTCGCTCTCCGCCGTGCTGCCGATGATCTCCTCGATGGGCGTCGAGGTGCTCGACGAGCGCCCCTACGAGCTGGAGGACCTCGACCAGCCGACCTTCGTCTACGAGTTCGCGCTGCGCACGGACGCCCAGGCGGGCCCCGACCAGCGCGAGCTGTTCGCCGACGCGCTGCGGGCGGTGTGGGCCGAGCACAGCGAGGTCGACCGGTTCAACGCCCTCGTGCTGCGGGCCGGGCTGACCTGGCGCCAGGTGATGGTGCTGCGCGCCTACGGGCGCTACATGCGCCAGGGCAGCTCGCCGTTCTCGACCACGTCGATGGCGGACGCGCTCGCCGCGAACGTCGAGATCACCCGCCTGCTGGTGCGGCTGTTCGAGACGCGCTTCGACCCCGACCTGGCGGGTGCCGGCGACGGCGCGGGCGACGGGGCGGGCGGCGGGGCGGGCGGCGGGGCGGACGGCCGCGAGGCCGCCGAGCAGCAGCTCGTGGACGAGGTCACCGGCGCGCTGGAGCAGGTCGTCAGCCTCGACCACGACCGCATCCTGCGCTCCTACCTCACCCACGTGCGGGCCACGCTGCGCACGAACTTCTACCAGCGCCCCGACGCCGGCGGCGTGCGCTCGCACCTGTCGCTCAAGCTGCAGCCGTCGGCGATCCCCGACCTGCCCGCGCCGCGGCCCGCGTTCGAGATCTTCGTCTACTCGCCCCGGGTCGAGGGCGTGCACCTGCGCTTCGGCGCCGTGGCGCGCGGGGGCCTGCGCTGGTCGGACCGGCGCGACGACTTCCGCACCGAGGTGCTCGGCCTGGTCAAGGCGCAGATGGTGAAGAACACCGTGATCGTGCCGGTGGGGGCGAAGGGCGGCTTCTACGCGAAGCGCCTCCCCGACCCCGCGGACCGGGAGGCGTGGCAGGCGGAGGGCGTGGCGGCGTACCGGACGTTCGTCTCGGGCCTGCTCGACGTCACCGACAACCTCGTCGACGGGGCGGTGGTGCCGCCGCAGCGGGTGGTGCGCCACGACGGCGACGACACCTACCTGGTGGTGGCGGCCGACAAGGGCACCGCGACCTTCTCCGACATCGCGAACGCGCTCTCGGCGGACTACGGCTACTGGCTCGGCGACGCGTTCGCGTCGGGGGGATCGGTGGGCTACGACCACAAGGCGATGGGCATCACCGCGCGCGGCGCCTGGGTCTCCGTGCGCCGTCACTTCCGCGAGCTGGGCCTCGACACGCAGCGCGAGCCGTTCACCGTGGTCGGCATCGGCGACATGTCGGGCGACGTGTTCGGCAACGGCATGCTCTGCTCGCCCCACCTGCGCCTCGTGGCCGCGTTCGACCACCGCGACATCTTCCTCGACCCCGACCCCGACGCGGCGGCCTCGTTCGCCGAGCGCCAGCGGCTGTTCGCACTGCCCCGCTCGTCGTGGCGCGACTACGACCGCTCGCTCCTCTCCGAGGGCGGCGGCGTGCACCCCCGCTCGGCGAAGTCGGTGCCGATCTCCGCGCCGGTACGCCGCGTGCTCGGCCTCGGCGACGACGTCACCCGGCTCGCGCCCACCGAGCTGATGCGCGCCATCCTGCAGGCGCCGGTCGACCTGCTGTGGAACGGCGGGATCGGCACCTACGTGAAGGCCTCGACCCAGACCCACGCGGCCGCCGGGGACAAGGCCAACGACGCGATCCGGGTCGACGGCCGCGAGCTGCGCGCCCGCGTCGTCGGCGAGGGCGGCAACCTGGGGCTCACGCAGGCGGGGCGCATCGAGTACGCCGCCGCGGGCGGCCGCCTCAACACCGACTTCATCGACAACTCCGCGGGCGTCGACACCTCCGACCGCGAGGTGAACATCAAGATCCTGCTCGACCGCCTCGTCGCGGCCGGGGACCTCACCGGCAAGCAGCGCAACGAGCTGCTGGCGTCGATGACCGACGAGGTCGCCGAGCTGGTGCTGGCCGACAACTACGACCAGAACCTGGCGCTGGCGAACGCCGCCGCGAACGCGCCGGCCCTGCTGCACGTGCACGAGCGGTGGATGCGCCGGCTCGAGGCCGAGGGCCACCTCGACCGGCGGCTGGAGGACCTGCCGTCGAGCGGCGAGGTGCGCCGGCGCCTCGAGGCCGGGCAGGGCCTGACGCTGCCCGAGCTGGCGGTGCTGCTGAGCTGGACCAAGATCGTGCTGGCCGACGAGCTGCTGGCCTCGGACCTGCCGGACGACCCCTACCTGCGCGGCGAGCTCTACGCCTACTTCCCGACCCCGATGCGGCACCGGTTCCGCGAGCGGATGGACGACCACCCGCTGCGCCGCGAGATCGTCGTGACCCAGGTCGTGAACCGGCTGGTCGACACGGCGGGCATGACGTTCTGGCCGCGCCTGGCCGACGAGACCGGCGCGACCGCGGCCGAGCTGGCCCGCGCCAGCTTCGTGGCCGACGAGATCTACGGCGCCGCAGCGCTGCGCGAGGAGATCGCCAGCCAGGACAACCAGCTCGACGCCGCCGTGCAGACCCGCATGCGGATCGAGCTGCGCACCCTCGTCGAGCGCGCCGCGCGGTGGCTGGTGCTGCGGCGCCCCGACACCGACGCGGAGGGCACCGTCGACTTCTTCGGCGTCCGCATCCAGCAGGTGCTGCAGGGCGACCCGGGCCTCGCGGGGCTGCTGACCGGGCGCGAGTCGGTCGCGCACGACGAGCGGCTCGCCGCCCTGCGCGCGGACGGCGTCCCGGACGGGCTCGCGGCCCGCATCGCGGCGCTGCCCCCGTCGTACGGGCTGCTGGGGATCGTCGAGACCGCCGCCCGCCGCGACCTGCCGGCCGAGACGGTCGCGAAGGTGCACTTCGCGCTGGGGGAGCGGCTGGGGTTCGCGACCCTGCTGTCGCGGATCCTGGCGCTGCCGCGCAACGACCGCTGGCAGGCCACCGCCCGGGCGGCGCTGCGCGACGACCTGCACGCGGTGCACGCGCTGCTCACCGCGCAGGTGCTGGCGGCGACCTCCGACGACGACTCCGCCGCGGCGCGTGTCGCCGCGTGGGAGGAGACGCAGGCGACCGTCGTCGCCCGCGCCGCCCGCACGCTCGAGGAGGTCTGCGCCGAGGAGCCCGACCTCGCCCGGCTCTCGGTGGGCATGCGCGTGGTCCGCGGGCTCGTCGCCGTGCCCGGGGGTGCGCCGCAGGTGTGAGGCGGCGGCCCGGTCGCGGGACGTCATCCGGAGCGGGGGGCGGGGGCCTCGTCGGGGATGACGTCCGGGGGCGGCCCGCAGCCGCCCGCCCGCATCCACTCGTCGCGGGTACGGGCTGCGGGAGTGGTGACATCTGGGGCGCCCGCGTCCGGGGGCGGCCCGCAGCCGCCCGGCCGCATCCACTCGTCGCGGGTACGCCGCGCCGCTGCGGGCCGCGGGCGGGGGAGTGGTAACGGTCGGGCGGCCGCCCGGGTGGCCCGCGTCTGTGGACGAGCGGCCCGGCCCGGGCCGCCCGCGGGGCACGATGCCGGGGTGATCGCTGACCGGCCCCGCGTGCCCGCGGTCCAGGCCGTGCGCGAGCTGGGTGATGTGGCCTGCTGGGCGGACCTCCGGCCTGCCGTGACCCGCCACTCGCTGCGGGAGGCGGTCCGCCGAGGTGAGCTGACGCGCTGCGATCGCGGCCGCTACCGCGTGGCCGAGGCGGACGAGGCACTCGTGGTCGCACGCCGCATCGGCGGTGTCGCCTCACACCTCAGCGCTGCCGTGCTCCACGGCTGGGAGGTGGCCCGCCCGCCGACGGACGCCTGGTTCACGGTGCCGCGGGGCAGCCGGCGGCGCGAGGTCTGGACGCCGCACACCTACCGCGCCGACCTGGGCGACGAACCGGGCGACGTGACCCGTCCGCTGCGCACCGTCCTCGACTGCGCGCGGCGCCTGCCGTTCGAGGAGGCCCTCACCGTGGCGGACTCCGCGCTGCGGCACGGCGACGTCGAGCCCCTCGAGCTGCGGATCGCGACCCAGCGCGTGGGTGGCCGCGGCGCCGGGCAGCTGCGTCGCGTCGCGGCCCACGCCGACGGCCGCGCCGCGAACCCCTTCGAGTCGGTCCTGCGGGCCCACGCCCTCGAGGCGGGACTCGACGCGGTCGCCCAGCTCGCCGTACGGGTCGAGGGGCGGGTGCTGCACCCCGACGTCGGGGACGCGGGACGACGGCTGGCCGTCGAGGCGGAGTCGTGGGCCTACCACGGCGACGCCGAGGCGTTCCGCTCCGACTGCTGGCGCCACACGGTGCTCGCCGTGGCGGGATGGCGGGTGTTGCGCTTCACCTGGCAGCAGGTGATGCACGACGGCGCCTGGGTCCGCCGCTGCCTCGCCGCGTTCGCCTGAGCCTGCCCGCCCGCCCGGCCGCATCCACTCCTCGCGGGTACGCCGCGCCGCTGCGGGCCGCGGGCGGGGAAGTGGTGACGCGGTGGCGGGCCGGATCAGTCGCCGGTGAACCGCGGCGTGCGCTTCTCCACGAAGGCGCGCATGCCCTCGGCGGCGTCGCTGGTGCGGAAGAGCGCGAGCTGGCCGAGGTTCTCGCGGTCGAGCGCGCTCTCCAGCTGGGTCAGGGTCGCCGCGTTGACCGCCTTCTTGGTGGCGGTCAGGGCCAGTGGCGGCCCGGCGAGCAGCGCCGCGACGACCCGGTCGACCTCGGCGTCGAGCGCGTCCGGCTCGACGAGGTGGCTGACGAGACCGGCGGCGTGGGCCTCGGCGGCGGGGAGCCGTTCGCCCAGCAGCGTCATCCGCATGGCTCGAGCGCGCCCGACCGCGGCGGCCACGGTGGCCGTCGAGCCGCCGTCGGGCATGAGGCCGATGCGGGTGAACGTCAGCGCGAACGACGCCGCGCTGGAGACGACCTGCAGGTCGCTGGCCAGCGCGAGCGAGCAGCCGACGCCCGCGGCGACGCCGTTGACCGCCGCCACCACGGGCTTGTCGAGCGCCACGACGGCGCGCACGAGCCGGTTGGCGCGCTCCATCGCCTGGTCGTCGAACGTGTCGAGGGGCGAGTCGCCCTCCAGTGCGGCGCCCGAGCAGAAGGCGCGGCCGCGGCCCGCGAGCACGACGGCGCGGACGTCGCTGCGGCCGTAGCAGCGCTCGAGCGTCACCGCGCAGGCCTCGATCATCGGGCCGTCGAGCGCGTTGAAGCGCTCCGGGCGGTCGAGCACGACCCGCAGCAGCCCGGCGTCGAGGGTGACCTCGACGCCGGGCGCGGTGGTCGCGAAGGCGGGCGTCTCAGACAAGCTGCGCCCCGCCGTCACGCATCGCGGCGTACGCGGCCTCGGTGCTCTCCGGCGCGACGCCCACGGCGAGGTGCGTGAGCACCCGCACCGTGAAGCCCTCGCCCAGCGCGTCGAGCACGGTGGCCCGCACGCAGTGGTCGGAGGCGATGCCGCAGACGTCCACCTCGTCGACGCCGCGCTCGCGCAGCCAGGCCGCGAGCGACGAGCCGTCGGAGGCCGAGCCCTCGAAGCCCGAGTACGCCGCCTCGAACTCGCCCTTGAGGAAGACCGCCTCGATCGCGGAGGTGTCGAGCGCGGGGTGGAACTCCTCGCCCGGTGTGCCGACCTCGCAGTGGACGGGCCAGGAGTCGACGTAGTCGGGGTTCTCCGACCAGTGGCTGCCCGGGTCGACGTGGTGGTCCTTGGTGGCCACGACGTGGGCGTAGTCGTGCGGGCCGGCGAGCAGCGCGCTCACCTCCGCGGCGACGCGGGCCCCGCCGGCGACGGCCAACGAGCCGCCCTCGCAGAAGTCGTTCTGGACGTCGACGACGATCAGTGCGCGGGTCATGGGGTCAGCCTCTCAGGTGCGTGGTGCCGGGTGGGTGGGTCAGTTCTCGTAGACGGTCGGCACGACGGGCTCGCCGCGCGCCATCGAGCGTGCGGCCATCGGCAGCTCGGCGCGGGCCGCCTGGTGCCGGGCGCGGGCGTCGTCGAGGCTCTCGCGGCCGACGACCTCGCCGGCGGTGACGAGCGGGCGGTGCAGCGGGCGGTCGGCCGTGCCGGGCTCGGGGGTGGGTGTGCGGTCGACCCCGATGACCTCGGCGACGGCGACCCCCTCCGCGAGGCGGCGCACGGGCTGCTTCTCGCCGCCGACGGAGGCCTTGTTGGCGCTGCGCTTGGCGACGGGCTGCATCCGGCCGTCCGCGTCCTCGCGGGCGACGAGCTTGTAGACGAACGCGCTCGTCGGGTGGCCCGAGCCGGTCACGAGGCGGGTGCCCACGCCGTACCCGTCGACGGGTGCGACCGCCAGCGCGGCGATCGCGTGCTCGTCGAGGTCGCTGGTGACGATGATCCGCGTGCCGGTGGCGCCGAGGGAGTCGAGCTGGCGGCGCACGTCCTGCGCGAGCAGGCCCAGGTCGCCGGAGTCGAGGCGCACCGCGCCCAGTTCCGGGCCCGCCACCTCGACGGCGAGACGCACGGCCTCGGCCACGTCGTACGTGTCGACGAGCAGCGAGGTGCCGACGCCGAGGCTCGTCACCTGCGCGCGGAACGCGTCCTCCTCCGTGTCGTGCAGCAGCGTGAAGGCGTGCGCGCTGGTGCCGGTGGAGGGCACGCCGTACCGGGCACGGGCCGCGAGGTTGCTCGTCGCGTCGAAGCCCGCGACGTACGCCGCCCGCGCCGCGGCGACCGCGGCCTCCTCGTGGGTACGGCGGGAGCCCATGTCGATGCAGGGGCGCCCGTCGGCGGCGAAGGTCATCCGCGACGCGGCGCTGGCGATGGCCGAGTCGTGGTTGTAGATGGACAGCAGCACGGTCTCGAGCAGCACGGCCTCGGCGAAGGTCGACTCGACGACCACCAGGGGCGAGCCCGGGAAGTAGATCTCGCCCTCGCCGTAGCCCCGCACGTCGCCGGAGAACCGGTAGTCGGCGAGCCAGGCCAGCGTCGGGTCGTCGACGACCCCGGCGTCGGAGAGCACCCCGAGGGTGGCGTCGTCGAAGCGGAAGCGCTCGATCGCGTCGAGCGCGCGGTCCACGCCCGCGACGACGCCGTAGCGCCGCCCCTCCGGCAGCTTGCGGCCGAACAGCTCGAAGACCGAGCGGCGCCGGGCGGTGCCGGACGCGAGGGCCGCCTGCAGCATCGTCAGCTCGTAGTGGTCCGTGAGGAGCGCCGTCGAGCCCGACTGAGTAATAGTCATGCTGACAATATAAACGGCACCCGACGCGAGGGCAAGGGGTACGGCGCACGCGGCCGGATCGGGCCGGTCGGGGCCTCGCCGGGTCTGTGCCACGATGGGGACGTGTCTGCTGCCAGCCCCGTCGAGGTCGAGCCGACGCTCATCCCCGAGGAGTCGTCCTTCCCGGCGACGCCCTGGGTCACGATCGTCTGGGACGACCCGGTCAACCTGATGAGCTACGTGACGTACGTCTTCCAGAAGTACTTCGGCTACTCCAAGTCGCACTCCGAGCAGCTGATGCTCGAGGTGCACAACGACGGGAAGAGCGTCGTGTCCACGGGGTCGCGCGAGGCCATGGAGCGCGACGTGCAGGCCCTCCACGAGTACGGGCTGTGGGCCACGATGGAGCGCGCGGAGTGAGCGGCTTCACCCGCCACCGCCGCAGCCGCCGCATCATCGCCACCTTCACCGGGTTCGAGGCGGACCTGCTGCGCTCGCTGGCGGGCCAGCTGGTCGAGCTGCTGCGCAACGAGGCGGCGGTCCCGCGCGACGACCTCGACCCGCTCGAGGCGATGCTCGACTTCACCGGCCCCACGGTGGCCCCGGAGGACCCGGTGCTCGCCCGGCTGTTCCCCACGGCGTACCCCGGTGACGAGGAGGCGGCGGGCGAGTTCCGGCGCTACACCGAGGGCGGGCTGCGCGACGGCAAGACGGCCGCCGCCTGCCGGATCATCGAGGACCTCGAGGAGGCGGGCCTGCCCGACGAGCTCACCGAGGACGGTCTGATGATCGACGTCGAGCTCGACGAGCCCGTCGCCGAGACGTGGATGCGCTCGTTCACCGACATCCGCCTCGCGCTCGCGACCCGGCTCGGCATCGAGGACGGCGACGAGGCCCGGTGGATGGCCCTGCCCGACGACGACCCGCGGGCGCAGGCGCACGACATCTTCGAGTGGGTCGGCTACCTCCAGGAGACCCTGGTGGGGGCCCTCACCCGCTGACCGCGGCGCGTTCGACACGCTCGGGCCCGCGTGCTCGAATGGAGGGCATGCGTGCTCAGCGATCGATCTCGGTGACGGTGCTCGCCCTGGCCCTCGCGCCCCTGGCCGCCTGCGGGGGCGGCAGCGAGGAGGACGCCGACGGCGGGTCCTCCAGCTCCACGGCCCCGGCCGACGGCGGGCCGTCGACCGCGACCGAGGAGCCCACCAGCAGCGAGCCGCCCGTCGTCGTGCCGCCCGAGACGGTCTCCACCGGCGAGCCGCTGCCCGGCGTCGAGGGCGCCGCGTGCCCCGCGTCCGTCACGCTCGAGGGCGCCGTCAGCGCCGCCTGGGAGAACGAGGGCGCGGTCTCGCCGCAGGGCGACTACGGCCCCACCACCACCTACCAGACCACGTCGCCGGACGGGTACGTCCTGACCGTGTACGCCGCCGGCGAGGGCTTCGACGCGGGCGTCATCGTCGACACCGGCACCGGCTCCTTCGTCTCCGCGCCCGGCGAGCCCGGCCTCGTGGCCCAGCCCGACGGCACGGGCGTCGAGGTCGAGGCGGAGCTCATCCAGATGGAGGTGCCGGACGAGACGGTCACCGTGACCGCGTCGTTCGCCTGCGGCTGAGGGGCTCCGAGGGGTGGCGGCGGGTGGTGGCGGGTTCCCCGGTGCACCGGGGAACCCGCCACTTCCGGTGCCAACCTTTCACCCGGAAGCGGCGGGTTCGGTCCGCCACCGCGCTGAGGCGGGCATCCGGGCGCCGTCCGGCGCGTCTGGGAGGATGACGGCGTGCCCATCCCGGACTTCATCGTCGCGCTGCGCCGCAAGGTCGGCACCGACGAGCTCTGGCTCCCCGCCGCCACCGCCGTCGTCACCCGCTCCGCCCCGGACGGGCCGTCGGGGGCGGTCGAGCTGCTGCTCGTGCGCCGCGCCGACAACGGCGACTGGACCCCGGTGACGGGGATCGTCGACCCCGGCGAGGAGCCGGCGGTGGCCGCCCGGCGCGAGGCGCTCGAGGAGGCCGGCGTGACGATCCGCGTCGACCGGCTGGCCTCCGTCGCGACGACCGACCTCGTGACCTACCCGAACGGCGACCGCACGCGCTACCTCGACCACACCTTCGCCTGCACGTGGCTCGACGGCGAGGCGCACGTCGCCGACGACGAGTCGAGCGACGTGGGCTGGTTCACCCTCGACGCCCTCCCGCCGCTGAGCGAGGAGATGCGGGGGCGCATCGACGCGGCCCTGGCCGACGAGGTCGCCGCCCGCTTCGTGCGCTGACCCGTGCCCGTCCGCGATCTCGACCCGGCCCACCCGCGCGACGTCGCGGCCCTGGAGGCGCTGCTCGCCACGGTGCCGGACTTCTCGCAGCGCGTCTCGGGCCGCCCGCCGGCACCGGGCGACGCCGCGGACGCGCTGACCGCGGCGCCCCCCGGCGTACCGGCCGACCGCAAGCACGCGATCGGCCTGTGGGCCGACGACGACCCGGGACGGCTGCTCGGGTTCGCCGACCTCCTGCGGGGCTGGCCCTCGCCGGAGAGCGCCCACCTCGGGCTGCTCGTCACCGACGGCCGGCTGCACGGCGGCGGCCTCGGGCGGCACACCTCCGACGCCGTGGTGGCGCGGGTCCGCGACTGGCCGGAGGTGACGCGGATCCAGCTCGCCGTGGTCGCGACCAACGAGGCCGCCGCTGGCCCGTTCTGGCGCCGCCTCGGCTTCCGGCCGACCGGGCGGACCGCGCCGTACTCCTCCGGGTCGGTGCGCAGCACCAAGGAGGTGTGGACCGCGCGGGTCGTCGACCTCTAGCCCTCAGTGGGCCAGCTTCAACCCCACGACGCCGCCGACGATCATCACGAGGAACAGCGCTTTCGCCGGGGAGAAGGGCTCGGTCCCCGCCGCCATCGCCCCGACGACCGTGAGGGTGGCGCCGATGCCCACCCACACGGCGTACGCCGTGCCCACGGGCAGGTCGCGCATCGCGAGCGCCAGGCCGGCCATCGAGGCGACGAGCGCGCCGCCGAACACGACGGTGGGCGCGAGGCGCGAGAAGCCCTCCGAGCGGCCGAGGGCGGTCGCCCACACGGCCTCGAGGACACCGGACAGCACGAGCAGGAACCAGGACACGACAGGCCTCCACGGGCCGTCTTGTCGTCGACCGGGTACGGCGCCCCTCGTCCGGGAGCCCGACGTGGCGCGGGCTCGACCTCCAGGCTGGCACACCCCGGGGCGGGCTTCCAGCGCGGGTGACGCACCTGACCGCGCCCGCGTCCGACCGCCGCCTCAGTACCCCGCGAACGAGTCCGTGCGCACCTTCCGCGCCCGGCGGCGCAGGCCGCGCGCCACGGCGGTGACCATGGCGGGGGGACCGGAGACGTACGCCGTCCGCCCGCCGAGGTCGGGCACCGCCTCCACGACGACGTCGGCGGTCAGGAACGCCGAGGGCACGTGCCGCCACCCCGGCGGCAGGTCGGCGGGGGCGCCGGGCGCGACCAGCACGACGGGCACGCCGGTGGCCACGAGCTCGTCGCGGTAGGCCACGTCGTCGGCGTCGCCCACGCCGAGCACGAGCACCGCGTCGAGCCCCTCGGCCTCCGGCGAGCGCAGCCACGACAGGAACGGCGTGATGCCGATGCCGCCGGCGACCAGCACGACCGGGCCGGGCCGGCGGGGCAGCACGAAGTCGCCGCCCACGCCCGTCGCGCCGAGCACGGCGCCCGGCTCGAGCGCCAGCAGCGCCTTCTTGTACGACGACGACGGCTCCGGCACGCGCAGCGCGACGGCGAGCTCGGGGTCGTCGCTGGGCGAGACGATGCTGAAGACCCGGCGCACCCCGCGTCGGTCGGAGCCGCGGTGGGGGAGGGCGAGCTCGACGTACTGCCCCGGGCGGAAGCGCACCGGGCGCCGGGGCGCGAAGCGCAGCTCGAACACCTCCGCGCCCACCCGGCGCGTGCCGGTGTGGCGCAGGCGCACGCCGCCGCGCTGGCCGAGCACGAACGCGACGGCGCCGGAGGCCAGCAGCGCCAGCTCGGCCGTCGACTCGAACACCCAGAGGTCGACGGGCTCCGGCAGGAGGATGGTCTGGAACTGCGGCCACGCGAAGACGAACGCGGCCAGCGCCGCGACGCCGAGGCGCTGGACGCGCCGCGGCGGCAGGGTCAGGGGCTCGCTCAGCATGAAGCCGGCGAGGAAGATCGCGGGCGACGACACGACGTACTGCTCCAGCGCGGTGCCCGCGCCGAGGTCGGTCGAGTTGAGCAGGCCGAGCACGACCAGCACGCCGGCGAGGGTCACGAACAGCAGCCCCAGGTCCAGGCGGCGGGTGCGCCACAGCACGACGAGCGCGGCGAGCACGAGCGGCACCAGCGCGGGCTCGTTCGCGATCCACCACGTCGTGTAGACGCGGTGCGCCGGGTCCACCGAGGCCAGCTCCTGGACGACGAGCACGAGCACGACGCCCGCGGCGGCCGGGTTGAGCACGTGGCGCCCGCGCACGGCGAGGAGGTACTTCGACGCGTTGGCCAGCACCGCGGTCGCCGCCAGCCACGCGAGCTGCGCGGTGTCGGTGGTCGGCCAGTAGAGGAACCACAGCAGCAGCCCGGTGATGACGGCCGACTCGGTGTGGGCCCGCACGCGGAACGCCAGCCCGAGCAGCGCGTTCGCGGCCACGGACACCCCGACCAGCACGACGAGGGTCAGCGCCATGGCCTCGAGTCGGAACACGCTCGGCAGCAGGGAGCGGGTGATCGCGAGGAAGAACGACACCAGCACGAGGGCGCCGAGCGCGAGCGAGACGACGCGGTACATCGGCACCCGCCCGAGGGCGGCGTCGACGCGCGCGAGGGGGGAGCCGCCGGTGCGCGGGGCGGGCGCCGAGGTGGTGGACGAGCTCATGCGAAGACCTCTCCGGGGAAGTCGGGAGAGCGGTGGACGCGTGTGCCGGTCGGCGTGCGGTCCAGGCGGACGAAGGTCGCGCCCAGGTCGGCCGCGAGGACCGTCGCTGCGTCGGGCGGGACGAGGAACAGGGCGGTGGCCAGGCCGTCGGCGACGAGCGCCGAGTCCGCGACCACCCAGGTGGCGAGCACGTCGGTGACGGGCACGCCCGTGCGCGCGTCGAGCACGTGGTGCACGCCGTCGGCCCAGGTACGACGGTTGGTCGCCGACGCGCACAGGGCCCGGGCGCCGGGGGTGCCGGGCAGGTCGGCGACGCCGACGGCGTACCCCGGCCGCAGCGGGTGCTCCAGTGCCACCCGCAGCGACGCACCGCCGGGGGCGACGCGGTGCACGAGGTCGCCGCTGGCGTCGACCGTCACCGTGCCCGTCGCCCCCTCGGCCCGCTGCACGGCCTCGACCTCGTCGGCCACGAGGTCGGCGAGATAGCCCTTGCCGGCCGCCCCGACGTCGAGCACGAACGGCTCGGTGGTCACCAGGTACGGCGGCTCCCACCGCACGTGCCCCCAGTCGACCGCGCCGCGGTGGCCCGGGCGGGGACGCAGCGAGTACGACGCGTCGTACCCCAGGTGCTCGAGCCCGTCGCCGACGGCGGGGCTCATCGCGCCGTCGGTCGCGGCGTGGAGCGCGTCGTACAGCCGCACCAGCGGGTCGGCGTCGTCGGGCAGCCGGTGCCGGCCGGGGCCTGCGCGGAGGGCGTCGACGACCGAGCCGGCCCGGAAGCGCGACCAGTCCCGGTCGAAGGCGTCGACGCGCAGCGCCACGGCGCGGCGCGCCGCCGGGGTCAGCGGCACGGCGGCGTCGACCTGCCAGCGGGTGCCGATCGCCTCGAAGGCCCACGACGGCACGGCGGCCGCCGGGTCCTGCGGGGCGGTCGGGGCGCCCACGCTCAGGCCTGGGCCTCGGCGAGGATCTGCTCGATCGCGGCGTTGAACCCTCCGCTGGTGAGGGAAGACCCGGCGACCTTCGAGACCTCGAGGCCGTCGATGGGCTGGCCGACCACCTCGTCGGCGATGCCGTCGGCGAACTGCGACTGGTACTGCACCGAGTTGCCGCTCTCGGCCTGCGGGGTGACGGTCACGTCGGTGACGGTGCCCGCGGCGTCGAGGGTGACCTCCACGCCGACGGACTGCTCGCCGCCGGGGGTGCTGTAGCTGCCCTCGGCCTCGTAGGTGCCGGCGGTGTACGCGCCCGTCGCGGCGCCGGCGTCGGTGCCGGCGTCGGAGCCGGCCGAGCCGTCGGTGGTCGCGTCGGTGGTCGCGTCCGTCGTCGCCTCCTGCGAGGAGTCACCGGAGGAGTCGGAGGCGTCGTCGTACTGGCCGACGCCGCAGGCGGTCGCGAGGGCGAGGGCGGGCAGCGTCGCCGCGGTGAGCAGCCAGCGGCGGGCGGGGGAGAGCGAGGACATGGGGTTCTCCTGGTCCGAGAGGCGGATCGGCGGGGTGCTTGTAGGTCCCAAACGACGGTTGTAGGTGCAACTGTTCCGATGCAACCCGATGGGGCCGCCGGGCGCCAGGGGTGAGGGTGCCCTCACCGGAAGTTCACAGGTTCGCGGAGCGCCCCGCACAGGTGGTCGGCCCGGGCTCCTAGCATCGTCCGCGACCGGGGGCCGCCGTGGCGCCCGGGCCACGAGGGGGAACCGATGGCCACGCTCGCCACCACCAGCTTCCAGTCCGCCGCGCCGCCGCAGACGGTGCTCGCCGCCGTCCACCGCGTCATCGCCGAGCAGCGCTACGCGCCCGGTCCCGTCAGCCCCGACGGCTCCCAGGTGCTGTTCCGCACCCGCAAGTCCGTCCTCAGCTGGGAGCTGGACGTGCAGGTCGGCGTCACGCCCGCGCCCGGCGGCTCGCAGGTGGACGTCGCCCTCGACACGGCGCCCGGCCGGCCCAAGGCCCTGCTGGACGGCCGGAAGAACCGCAAGTCCGCGCAGCGCATCGCCGACGAGATCAGCGCCGCGATCGGCTGAGGCCGGTTGAGCCCGGCTGAGCCCGGCTGAGCCCGCTCCGTCGGGTCAGTCGACCAGCGCCAGCTCGTCCGCGACGCGCGCGACCTCGGTCCGGTCGCCGTCGCCGAGGCCTCGCAGCGGCCGTGGCAGCGAGGGCGCGGCCACGAGCCCGAGGTGCTCGGCCAGCGCCGCGGTGACCCGCAGGCTGCCGTGGGCCGCGAAGAGCTCCCACAGCGGTGCGAGGCGGGCGGCGCCGGCCTCGGCCGTCGCCACGTCGCCGGCACGGGCCGCCCGGGTCAGCGCCACCGCGAGCCGCGGCAGCAGCCCGCCGACGACGGAGTACCAGGCGTCGCAGCCGGCCAGCAGGCCCGCCACGCCCAGCGCGTCGCCCGAGACGCCGATCGTCACGGGTGAGGGCAGCAGGGCGCGGAGCGCGTCGACGCGGGCCCGTGCCTGCCCCGGGTCGGTCGGCACGCCCGGGATCTTGACCGAGCCGACCTGCGGCAGCGCCGCCACCGCGGCGAGCAGGTCGTCGCCGAAGGTGAAGCGCGTCGTCGTCGGGTTGTCGTAGACGACGAGCGGCACCGACAGCCCGGCGGTGACGTCGGTGTAGAGGCCGAGCACGTCGTCGTCCGTCAGCGGCTGGTAGGAGACCGGGGCGAGGAGGACCGCGCTGGCCCCCGCCTCCTGCGCGTCGTCCGCGAGCCTCCGCGCCCAGGACGTCCGCAGCGCTCCGACACCGACCACGACCGGCGTCCCGCCGGCCGCCTCGACGGCGGCGCGCGCGACCCGGCGCCGCTCGTCGCGGTCGAGGTAGGCGTAGGAGCCGGTCGAGCCCAGGACGGCGACCGCGTCGACCTCCGCCGCCACCGCGCGCTCGACGAGGCGGCGCAGCGCGGCCAGGTCGAGGGCGTCGTCGCGCACGGGGGAGAGGGGGAACGCGCCGAGTCCGGTCAGGGTGCTCACCCGCCCATCCTGCCCGCGCCCGACCCCGCCGGTCCGCATGGTGGCGGCGGCGGGCGGGCGGTGGGCGGCGCCGTACCCTGGGCCGCGTGCTGAGGATCGACCGCGCGACGCGCGACGCCATCGTCGCCCACGCCAAGCGGGACCACCCCGACGAGGCCTGCGGCGTCGTCGCCGGACCCGTCGGGTCCGACCGGCCCGAGCGTCTGGTGGAGATGGTGAACGCCGCGGGCAGCCCGACGTTCTACGAGTTCGACTCGCTCGACCTGCTCGCGCTCTACCGCGAGATGGACGACCGGGACGAGGAGCCGGTGGTCGTCTACCACTCCCACACGGCGACCGAGGCCTACCCCAGCCGCACCGACATCGGGCTCGCCAGCGAGCCCGGCGCGCACTACGTGCTCGTCAGCACCCGGGAGCACGGGAACAACGAGGGACCTGTGGAGTTCAGGTCCTACAGAATCGTCGACGGCGAGGTGACCGAGGAAGAGGTCGACGTCGTCGAGCAGCTACCAGCCCCGACAGTCCCCGAAAGTGGAGAGTGAACCAGATGGCCATCGAGGTGCGGATCCCGACGATCCTGCGGACCTACACCAACGGTGAGAAGGCCGTGTCCGCCAACGGCGACACCCTCGCCGCGCTCATCGACGACCTCGAGGCGAACCACCCGGGCATCCGGGGCCGCCTCGTCGACGGTGACGGCGACGACGCCGACCTGCGTCGCTTCGTGAACGTCTACATCAACGACGAGGACGTGCGCTTCATCGGCGGCCTCGAGGCCGGCCTGTCCGACGGCGACCAGGTCGTCGTGCTGCCGGCCGTCGCCGGCGGCTGCTGACCCACCCCGCGCCGCCCAGCACCACCCCGCACCACCCCGCACCGCCCGAGGGGGCCGTCGGACCACACGGTCCGGCGGCCCCCTCGTCGTCCCGGCCCGGGTGCGTAGAGTGCCGCCCATGACCGAGCCGGTGACGCCGCAGCGGCGCACGTTCGTCCTCGTCGACGGCGAGAACATCGACGCCACGCTGGGCAACTCGCTCCTGGGCCGTCGCCCGACGCCCGAGGAGCGGCCGCGCTGGGAGCGCGTGACGGCGTACGCCGAGCAGCTGTGGGACCAGCCGGTCACCGGTCTGTTCTTCCTCAACGCGAGCGGCGGCTCGCTGCCGAGCGCGTTCGTGCAGGCGCTGCTGGCGCTCGGCTACCGCCCCGTGCCGCTGGCGGGGCGCGGCGACCAGAAGGTCGTGGACCTCGGTATCCAGCGGACGCTGCAGGCGGTGCTGGCCCACGACGCCGACGTGCTGCTCGTCAGCCACGACGGCGACTTCCTCGACGACCTGCGCCCGCTGGTCGAGCACCCGGACCGCCGCGTGGGCCTGCTCGCGCTGCGCGAGTACGCCAACGCCGGCTTCACCTCCATGGGCGTGCGCATCCACGACCTCGAGGACGACGTCCGCGCCTTCAACGTCCCGCTCCCGCGGGTGCGCATCATCCCGCTGGAGGAGTTCGACCCGGAGCTGTTCCTGCGGTGATGGGAGGATGGCGGCCATGCGCTACGACGACCTGGTCGCCTCCGTCGGCAACACCCCGCTCGTGGGTCTGCCGCGCCTCTCGCCGAGCCCCGACGTGCGCATCTGGGCGAAGCTGGAGGACCGCAACCCGACCGGCTCGATCAAGGACCGCCCGGCGCTGCGGATGATCGAGCAGGCGGAGGCCGACGGCCTGCTGCGCCCCGGCTGCACGATCCTCGAGCCGACCTCGGGCAACACCGGCATCTCGCTGGCCATGGCCGCGAAGCTCAAGGGCTACCGCATCGTCTGCGTCATGCCGGAGAACACCTCGCAGGAGCGCCGCCAGCTGCTGCGCATGTGGGGCGCCGAGATCTACTCCTCGCCCGCGGCCGGCGGGTCCAACGAGGCGGTGCGCGTCGCGAAGGGCATGGCCGAGGAGCACCCCGACTGGGTGATGCTCTACCAGTACGGCAACCCCGCCAACGCGCTCGCGCACGAGGAGGGCACCGGCCCGGAGATCCTGGCCGACCTCCCCGAGATCACCCACTTCGTCGCCGGGCTCGGCACGACCGGCACCCTCATGGGCGTCTCCCGCTTCTTCCGCCGGGCCAAGCCCGACGTGCGCATCGTGGCGGCCGAGCCGCGCTACGGCGAGCTGGTCTACGGCCTGCGCAACCTCGACGAGGGCTTCGTGCCCGAGCTGTACGACGCCGACCTCATCGACGCCCGCTTCTCGGTGGGCCCCCGCGACGCGGTGCGCCGGGTGCGCGAGCTGCTCGAGCTCGAGGGCATCTTCGCCGGCGTCTCGACGGGCGCGATCCTGCACGCCGCGCTGGGCCAGGCGGCCAAGGCCGTGAAGGCCGGGGAACGTGCTGACATCGCCTTCGTCGTGTGCGACGGTGGGTGGAAGTACCTGTCGACCGGGGCCTACGAGGGCACCGTCGACGAGGCAGAGGACCGTCTGGAGGGGCAGCTGTGGGCGTGAACGGGGCGCGCGTGCGCGGAGGGCGTCTCGGCGCCTGGGTGGTGACGGCCGTGGCCGGGCTCGGTCTGGCCGTCGCGCCACCGGCGGGGGCGAGCGGCGCGCCGACGCTGCCGTCCGCCGTACCGGGGGTGCAGGCGGCTGCGCCGACCCTGACCCCGGAGGGGCCCGACACGATCCGCGGCGCCGCCCGCTACGAGGGCACGCTGACCGCCGTCGTCGCCTGGCGCACGCCGCGCGCCACCAGCGGGCAGGTGCAGTGGCACCGCGACTACACCCCGATCCCGGGTGCGACGGGCTCGACGTACCGGGTCAGCCACGAGGACGTCGGCCACCGCATCCGGTACGTCGTGACGGTCGGCCGCGCGGGCTACGCCTCGTCGCGCCACCTCTCGCAGCCCACGCCCGTCGTCGGCGACGCGACCCCGCGGCGCCGCACGGTGACCTACGACGTGCGTGTCGACGGGTCCATCCCCGGGTTCCGCGTCGAGGAGTTCGGCGTGCAGTCGGGCGAGACCCTCGCCGACCCCCGCGGCTGGCGGGCCGGCGGCACCCACTTCCAGCGCACGGCCAGCGGTGCGCGCTCGAGCTTCACCCTCGTGCTCGCCACCGCGGACCGGCTGCCGCGCTACTCCAGCGAGTGCAGCACGCAGTGGAGCTGCCGCGTGGGGCGCAACGTGATCATCAACTACACGCGCTGGATGGAGGCGTCGCCGTCGTGGAACGCCGCCCGCGGCACGCTGCGCGACTACCGGCACATGGTGGTCAACCACGAGGTCGGCCACTTCCTGGGGCGCGGCCACGTCGGGTGCTCGGCGCCGGGCAACCGCGCGCCCGTGATGATGCAGCAGTCGAAGGGGCTGGACGGCTGCCGCTTCAACCCCTGGCCGCTGCCCGGCGAGCGCTGAGCCGGGGCGACGCCGATGGGCGCGCGGGACGCGTCTCACGGCCGTGAGAGTGACGACACCGCCGCTGCGTCGCGTCACGTGCTCGTAACCCCTAGATTGACCCGTTGTGGTGGACGACCTCGCCGACGCACCGATCGGCATCTTCGACTCCGGCTTCGGCGGGCTGACCGTCGCGCGCTCGGTCATCGACCAGCTGCCCCACGAGTCGATCGTCTACCTCGGTGACACCGCCCGTCAGCCCTACGGCCCGAAGCCGATCGGCGAGGTCCGCGAGTACGCGCTGGAGTGCCTCGACCACCTCGTCGCCCGCGGCGTCAAGGCGCTCGTCATCGCCTGCAACTCAGCGAGCGCCGCGATGCTGCGCGACGCGCGGGAGCGGTACGACGTGCCCGTCGTCGAGGTCATCTACCCGGCCACCCGCCGCGCCGTCGCGGCCACCCGCACGGGGCGGATCGGCGTGATCTGCACGCAGGCGACCGCCACGTCGATGGCCTACGACGACGCGTTCGCGGCCGCCCCCCAGGTCGAGCTGGTCACCCAGGCCTGCCCGCGCTTCGTCGAGTTCGTCGAGCGGGGCGTCACCTCGGGCCCCGAGCTGCTCGAGGCCGCGCACTCCTACCTCGACCCGCTCATCGCCGCCGACGTCGACACCCTCGTGCTGGGCTGCACGCACTACCCGCTGCTGACGGGCGTCATCTCCTACGTCATGGGCGACGGGGTGACCCTGGTGAGCAGCGCCGAGGAGAGCGCGAAGGCGGTCTACCAGATGCTCGCCACGGGCGGTCTCATGCGGGCCGCGGGCGAGGCGACGTACGAGTTCGTCACCACGGGCGAGCCCGGCGAGTTCGAGCGCATCGGCCGGCGCTTCCTCGGCCCCGAGCTCGTGTTCGCGAGCCAGTTCGCGGGAGGTCCGGCATGAGGCTCACGATCGTCGGCTGCGCCGGCTCCTACCCGGGGCCCACCTCGCCCGCGAGCTGCTACCTGCTCGAGGCCGAGGGCCCGGACGGCGACGGCGGTACGCGCACGTGGCGGATCCTGCTCGACCTGGGCAACGGCGCGCTCGGGGCGCTGCACAACCACGCCGACCCGCTGGCCGTCGACGCGGTCTTCGTGAGCCACCTGCACCCCGACCACTGCCTCGACCTGTGCGGCTACTACGTGCTGCGCAAGTACCACCCCGCCGGCCCGCAGCCGCGCATCCCCGTGTGGGGACCGGAGGGCGCGGCGGACCGCATGGCGCGGGCGTACGACCTGCCGCTCGACCCGGGCATGCGCGAGGAGTTCGACTTCCGCGAGTACGCCGTGGAGCGGCGCGCGATCGAGGTCGGCCCGTTCAGCGTGCAGCCGTTCGAGGTGTTCCACCCGGTGCCGGCCTACGCGCTGCGCGTGAGCGCCGGCGGGCGGACGCTGACGTACTCCGGCGACACCGCCCCGTGCCTCGGCCTCGACCGCGCCGCCGCCGGCGTCGACCTGCTGCTGGCCGAGGCCGCATTCCGGGCGCGGGACGAGAACGCGCCCGGCGTGCACCTCACCGGCACCGACGCGGGCGACCTCGCCACGCGCGGCGCCGTCGGTCGGCTCGTCCTCACCCACGTCCCCGCCTGGTTCGACCCGCAGGACGCCCGCACCGAGGCCGTGGCCCGGTACGACGGCCCCACCTCCGTCGCCGTCGCGGGCGCCGTCTACGACGTCTGAGCGGCGAGCCGGCGCCCCACGGCGTACCGCACCGCCAGTAGCACGCCCGTCACCCCGATCGTCGGCCAGTCCTGCTGGGCGGTGAGCCGCAGCAGCGCGGCGGCGATCAGCAGGTCCACCAGCAGGGCGGTGGCGTCGCCGAGGCGCCGGGTGGTGACCACGCCCAGCAGCCCGGTGACGACGGCCGCGGCCGACGTCAGCGCCGCGGCCCCGAGGAGCACGGCCGTCACGGGGGCGGCGCCCCGACCTCTTCCTGCTCCTCGCGGATCTCGCGGGCGAGGAAGAAGTTGAGCGCGGTCCGGATCGCGGCGACGGCGGCGAGCTGACCGAGCTCCTCGAACGACGGCGCGATGGCGGTGCGCAGCACGTCGGAGGCGAGCTGGAACTCCAGCCCCAGGGCGAGGAACCGGCCGAGGGTCAGCCGCACCCGCGTGAACTCGCGCGGGTTGCGGTGGGGCAGCACACGCAGGAACTGCACGACCGCGATGACGGCGCCGATGAAGATGACGGCGGCGCCCGCGGCCTCCACCAGCCGCACGAGCGTGTCGACGGCGGTGCGCAGGTGTTCCTCGGGCAGGAGGTCGATGGCGGCGGGGCTCACCTCGCGCCGGTACCCACGCGCGGTCGTGGTGGCCGCGCGGGGCCCGGTGGTCGAGGTGGCCGCGCGGGGCCCGGTGGTCGAGGTGGCCGCGCTAGCGGCCCTCGAAACCACGCCGTACGCCGCGCGGTGGTTGAGGTGGCCGCGCTGGCCGCCCGGTGGTTGAGGTGGCCGCGCTGGCCGGTCGGTGGTTGAGGTGGCCGCGCTAGCGGCCTGTCGCGTGCCGGGTCTGATGGAGGCTCTCATTCCACGGAAGGATGAGAGTCATGGCGGCACCGAGGAAGTACCCAGAGGAGCTTCGGGAGCGGGCTATCCGGATGGCGGTCGATCTGCGGCGTGAC
>NZ_JAHWBL010000042.1:0-29727 GCF_029493445.1 Nocardioides sp. ChNu-99
CCGCGGCCACTGCGTCGGGTACGGCGGAGCCCACCGCCTGGCGGGTGCCGCGGGCGCCGCGCGTCGCGGTCGACACGGCGTACGTGCTGGCCGCCGCCGGGCTGCTGGCCGCCGACCACCCGGCCGCGGCGCGCGCGCTGGTCACCGCCCTGACCGGGGGTGCCGCTCGGTAACGTGGCGCCGTGGACGCGGACAGGAAGGGGCCCGAGGGCTCGGGCCCGGGGGACGACCCCGTCGAGACGGGGGAGCTCCGCCGGCGCCTCGCGACGCTCGTGGCGCGCCGCGGTCGCGACGCCGACGACGGCACGGACGAGGACCGCGAGGAGGAGCGGGAGCGGGACCGCCTCGTCCAGCAGGTCGTGACGCAGTGGGCCGTCGCCCGCGCCGAGCGCCGCCCCGTCGGCGCCGAGCCCCTCCCGATCCAGGGCGGCCGGTCCAACCTGGCCCGGGCGCAGGTGCCGTGGGGCCTCGACCTCGCGGCGGCGTGGGCGTGGCGCTTCCTCGTCATCGTCGCCGCCGGCGCCATCCTGGTCTGGGCGTTCTGGCACGTCCGGGTGGTCACGCTGCCGCTGCTCATCGCCCTGCTCATCACGGCGCTCGGCAACCCGGTGGTGCGCCTCGGTCGCCGGCTGCGGGTGCCGCCCGCGCTGTCGGCCGCCGTCGTCGTGGTCGGCGGGATCGGCTTCGTCGCGCTGCTCCTCACCTTCGTGAGCCAGCAGGTGGTGGACGGCATGTCCGACCTGGCGGACCAGGTGGTCGTCGGCCTCGACGAGGTCCGCACCTGGCTGAAGGACGGCCCGCTCAACGCGAGCGACTCGCAGATCGACGGCTACATCCAGGAGGCGCAGGGCTACATCACGGAGGCCGGGCAGGACCAGCAGCTCGTGCGCCAGGTGACCGAGGTCGGCACGACGCTGACCCACATCTTCGCCGGCTTCTTCATCGTGCTCTTCGCGTCGTTCTTCTTCCTCGCCGACGGCGCCCGCATCTGGTCGTGGTGCGTGCGCCTCGCCCCCAAGGCGGCCCGTGAGCAGATCGACGGCTCGGGCCGGGTGGCCTGGGTGTCCCTGACCCAGTTCATGCGCGCCACCGTCATCGTCGCGCTCGCCGACGCGATCGGCATCATGATCGTCGCGGCCGTGCTCGACGTCCCGCTCGTGGCGGCGATCGGCGTCCTCGTCTTCATCGGCGCCTTCGTGCCGATGATCGGCGCCACCGTCGCGGGCTCGGTGGCCGTGCTCGTCGCGCTCGTCGCCCAGGGGCCGCTCACCGCCCTGCTCATGCTCGGCGGCGTCATCCTGGTCCAGCAGATCGAGGGCCACATCCTGCAGCCGTTCCTCATGGGCCGGTTCGTGTCGGTGCACCCGCTGGGCGTCATCATCGCGATCGGCGTCGGCGTGCTCGTCGCCGGCATCGCGGGCGCCCTCATCGCCGTGCCCCTGGCCGCCGCGGTCAACGCCGTCGTGCTCCACCTGGCCGACGAGACGGCCGCACCGCCCCCCGCCGACGAGCGCGACATGGGAGAGGACCTGGCGGAGGACCCGGGCAACGTCGGCGACTTCGAGGCCGTGGGCGGGCACCCCGACGACGAGCCGGACCGGTGAGCGACGTCCCGGGGGTCACCCTCGAGGACGTGCGCCGCGCCCACGACGTGCTGTCCTCGGTGGTCACGCGCACGCCGATGGAGGCGTCGCGCTGGCTCGCGGAGGCCGCCGGCGGGCCGGTGTGGCTGAAGGCGGAGAACCTGCAGCGCACCGGGTCGTTCAAGATCCGCGGCGCCTACCTGCGGATGGCCCGGCTCAGCGCCGAGGAGCGCGCGGCCGGGGTCGTGGCGGCGTCGGCCGGCAACCACGCCCAGGGCGTCGCGCTTGCCGCCCAGCTGCTGGGCATCCACGCCCGGGTCTACATGCCCGAGGGGGCGCCGATCCCCAAGGAGAAGGCCACGCGGGGGTACGGCGCGGAGGTCGTCTTCGCGGGCCGCTACGTCGACGACGCGCTGATCGCGGCGCGCGAGCACGCCGAGCGCACGGGCGCGGTGCTCATCCACCCCTTCGACCACCCGGACATCGTGGCGGGACAGGGCACCTGCGGCCTCGAGGTGCTCGAGCAGCTGCCGGAGGCGGCGAGCATCCTCGTCCCGACCGGCGGGGGCGGCTTGCTGGCGGGCATCGCGGTCGCGGTGAAGGCGCAGCGTCCCGACGTGCGCGTCGTGGGGGTGCAGGCCGAGACGGCCGCCGCGTTCCCGGGCTCGTTGAGCGCGGGCGCGCCCACCGCGGTGGCGGAGATGGCGACGATGGCCGACGGCATCGCGGTCGGCTGCCCCGGTCAGGTGCCGTTCGCGGTGGTGCGCACCCAGGTCGACGAGGTGCTGACCGTCTCCGAGGAGGGGATCTCCCGGGCGCTGGTCGGGCTGATGGAGCGCGCCAAGCTCGTCGTGGAGCCGGCGGGGGCGGTCGCGGTGGCCGCGCTGCTGGAGCACCCGGGGGTGTTCCCGACGCCGGCCGTGGCCGTGCTGTCGGGCGGCAACATCGACCCGCTGCTCACCGGGCGGATGATCCGCCACGGCATGGCGGCCGCGGGGCGCTACCTGTTCCTGCGCGTCACCGTCGTGGACAGCCCGGGCGGCCTGGCGCAGCTGCTCGCCGAGCTCGCCGCCGCGGGTGCCAACGTCCTCGACGTGGCCCACGAGCGCATCTCGCCGACGCTGCACGTCGACGAGGTCCAGGTGCGCATCCAGGTCGAGACGCGGGGGCCCGTGCACGCCGAGGCCCTGCTCGCCAGGTTGCGCGAGCAGGGCCGTCGGGTCGTGGTGGGCTGAGCCGGGCCCAGCCCGAGGCCCAGCCGGGGGCTCAGCCCTGGAAGGGCACGGCCTCGAGGATCTCGACGCTGAGCTTGCGGCCGTTGGGCGCCTCGTAGCTGACCGTGTCGCCGCGCTTCGCGCCGATGATCGCGGAGCCGAGCGGGGACTGCGGGGAGTAGACCTTCAGTCCCTCGGGCTCGATCTCGCGGGCACCCAGGAGGAACTCCTCGGCCTCGTCGTCGTCGTCGCCGACGAACTTGTAGGTCACCTTCATGCCGGGCTCCACGATGCCGTCGTCGGCCGGCGTCTCGCCGACCTCGGCCTTGCCGAGCATGTCCTCGAGCTGGCGGATGCGCCCCTCGAGCTTGCCCTGCTCCTCGCGGGCGGCGTGGTAGCCGCCGTTCTCCTTCAGGTCGCCCTCGTCGCGGGCGGCGGAGATGCGCTCGACGATCTCCTGGCGCCCGGGGCCCTTCAGGTGCTCCAGCTCCGCCACCAGCTTCGCGTGGGCCTCGGCGGTCAGCCAGATGACATCGGTGTCGCTGGACTGCGTCATGTACCTCTCCTAGCAGCACGGCCGGGGCGGCGTTGACGCCATCCCGGCCGATGCTCGGTGTGCGAAGCCCCGCCGGGTCCGGTCGACACGTCGTCGTCCGCGGCGGGGCAGATCAGAACTTCCAGTGTAGCCAGGCGGCAGCGAAGCGCCAGTCGCGCGAACGCGCGGGCCCGTCAGGAGGGGCGCTGCTGGGAGGCGGTCGTGCACCCGACGAGCTCGACGGAGGTCGCGCGGCGCAGGGTGCGGAACTCCCGCTCCACCACGCCGCCGTCCGCGCCGCCGGCGTCGGTGGGCACGCGCACGACGAGGTCGCCCACCGCGTTGTGGTCGGCGGACAGGGCCCGTGCCCGGCACGTCGCGACCTCGTCGCCGTCGAGGGCGACGTCGAAGGTCACCCGCACGGTGTCGTCGTCGACGACCTCCCAGCTCACGAGCTGCGAGGAGACCGACGGCGTGCCGTGGAACCACGCGAGGTAGACCAACCAGCTGCCCCCGACGAGACCGCCGACGACGCACACCGCGACCAGCACGCGGGTGGCCCACGGACGGGGCCGGCCGTAGCGGCTCGCGAGGTCGGGGGCGGCGGTGCGGGACGAGGCGGTCACCCCTCCATGGTGACATCGGGGGCCCGCCTAGGATTCTCCGCATGCCCGACAGCTCCGGCCTGCGCCTCCTGCACGTGCACGCCCACCCCGACGACGAGTCGAGCAAGGGGGCCGCGTCGACGGCCCGGTACGTCGCGGAGGGCGCGGAGGTGCACGTCGTGACGTGCACGGGCGGCGAGCGCGGGTCCGTGCTCAACCCGCGCATGGACCGCCCCGACGTCTGGGAGAACATGTCGGAGATCCGGCGCGCGGAGATGGACGCCGCCCGCGAGATCCTCGGCATCACCCAGCACTGGCTCGGCTTCGTCGACTCCGGCTGGCCCGAGGGCGACCCGAAGCCGCCGCTCCCGGAGGGCTGCTTCGGGCTCGCGCCGCTCGAGGAGGCCGTCGAGCGCCTCGTGCGGATCCTGCGCACCGTGCGCCCGCACGTGGTCACGACGTACGACGAGCGGGGCGGCTACCCGCACCCGGACCACGTGCGGTGCCACGAGGTCTCCGTCGCCGCCTTCGAGGCGGCGGGCGACCCCGAGCGGTTCCCCGACGCCGGCGAGCCGTGGCAGCCGGCGAAGCTGTACTACCACCACACGTTCAACCGGCCCCGCACCCAGGCGCTGCACGACGCGATGGTCGAGCGCGGGCTGGAGTCGCCGTACGCCGAGCGGCTGGCCGACTGGAAGCCCGAGCCCGACTGGGACGCGCGCATCACGACGCGCGTGCCGTGCGGGGAGTACTTCGGGGTGCGCGACCAGGCGCTGCTGGCCCACGCCACCCAGATCGACCCCGACGGCGCGTGGTTCGCCGTGCCGCTCGACCTCGCCCAGGAGGTCTGGCCGACGGAGGACTACGAGCTCGTCACCTCCCACGTGCCCACGACGACGCCGGAGGACGACCTCTTCGCGGGCCTGCGGGACGTCGCCGCCAGCGCCTGACCGTCAGCGCCTGAGCGCCACCGCGGCCACGGCCGCGCCGGGTGCCCCGGCCGGTACGACGGGCACGTCCGCGACGTGCGCGCGGGGGGTGCGGGCGTCGTACGTGGCGAAGTCGTCGATGTGCAGCAGGCCCGCCTTGGCGGCTGCCTCCTTGCGGGTCCACCAGGCGAGGAAGAGGGCTGAGCGGCCGGAGGGGTCGGCGGCGGTCAGGGCCGCCTGCTCGCCCGGGGTCAGCGCCACCGGGGGTACGTCGAGGGGCCGCACCGGCTCGACGTCGACCCCGCAGGGCGCGTCGGCGACCACCGCGGCCACCCACCCGCCCGCGTGGGCGAGGCTCACGTGCAGCTCGGGCTCGCCGGGCACCGACGGGCGGCCGTGGTCGGTCGACCCGCACGTGGGGCAGTGGTGGGCCAGGGGAGGGGCGGGCCGGCCCGTGGTCTCCGCGACGAGGCGGCGGGCCAGGGCGTGGGCGAGGGCCCGGTCCCGCTCGTGCGGTCGCGCCGCGTCGGCGCCGGCACCGTCGGGGGCGCGGGCGACGACGACCGTCCCGCGCAGGCCGGGCAGCGCGGGGAGCAGGGCGCCGAGGTCCACCCGCGCAGTCTGCCGTGCGGCCCCCTGGGGCATCATGGGCAGGTGGCTCCGCTCCTGACCGACCTCGTCCTCCTCGCGTCGCACCTCCCCGGCGTCGTCGCGCCGATCCTGCAGGCGGCCGAGACGCCGAAGCCGGAGGACGTCAAGGCGGGCTGGACGGGGGCCGCGGTGCTGGCCGGCCTCATCGTCGCCGTGGTGCTGCTGCTCGTCAGCATGAGCCGTCACGTGCGCAAGGTCCGTCGCAACCAGGACGAGGAGGCCCTCGACGCGGAGCTCGACGCCGAGCGCGCCGCCCGGGGCGAGGCCGACCCGGCGCAGTGACGCGCCGGGCCCGCCCGGGTCCCGACGCTCAGCCCTTGAGCAGCTGCCGCGCCATGACGACGCGCTGCACCTGGTTGGTGCCCTCGTAGATCTGGGTGATCTTGGCGTCGCGCATCATCCGCTCGACGGGGAAGTCGGTGGTGTAGCCGTAGCCGCCGAGCAGCTGCACGGCGTCGGTCGTCACCTTCATCGCCACGTCGGAGGCGAAGCACTTGGCGGCCGCGCCGAAGAACGACAGGTCGGCGTCGTCGCGCTCCGACTTCGCGGCGGCGACGTAGACCATCTGGCGCGCGGCCTCCACCTGCATGCCCATGTCGGCGAGCATGAACTGGATGCCCTGGAAGTCGGCGATGCGCTTGCCGAACTGCTGGCGCTCCTTGACGTAGCCGAGCGCGAAGTCGAGCGCGCCCTGGGCGACGCCGACGGCCTGGGCGCCGATGGTGACGCGGGTGTGGTCGAGGGTGCGCAGCGCGAGCTGCAGGCCCGTGCCGGGCTCGCCGATGATGCGGTCGCCGGGGATGCGGACCCGGTCGAGGAGCAGCTCGCGGGTGGGGGAGCCCTTGATGCCGAGCTTGTTCTCCTTGGCGCCGAACGTGAAGCCCGGGTCGGACTTCTCGACGACGAACGCGCTGATGCCCTTGCCCCGCGGGGCGTCGGGGTCGGTCACCGCGAGCACGGTGTAGAACTCCGAGACGCCGGCGTTGGTGATCCACGACTTCTGCCCGTCGAGCACCCAGTCGTCGCCGTCGCGCACCGCGCGCGTGCGCATCGAGGCGGTGTCGGAGCCGGCGTCGCGCTCGGAGAGGCCGTAGGAGAAGTTGCCCTCGCCGCGCGCCAGCGGTGCCAGGTACTTCTGCTTCAGCTCCTCGGAGCCGCCGAGCTGCACCGGGAGGGAGCCCAGCTTGTTGACGGCGGGGATGAGCGAGGACGAGACGCAGGCGCGCGCGACCTCCTCGATGACGATGCACGTGGCGAGCGCGTCCGCGCCGACCCCGTCGTACTCCTCGGGCACGTGGGGCGCGTGGAAGTCGGAGGCCACGAGGGCGTCGTGCGCCTCCTGGGGGTAGCGGGCCTCGGCGTCGACGGCTGCCGCGTGGGGCGCGATCTTCGCGTCGACGACGTCGCGGACCGCGGCGCGCAGCTCCTCGTGGTCGTCGCTGGTGCGGAACAGGTCGAAGTCGGTGGACGTGCCCATGGGTGCTTCCTGTCGGGGGTGCGGGTGGTGGGTGCGGGAGGGTCAGGAGGAGTAGGTGTAGAAGCCGCGGCCGGTCTTGCGGCCGAGCAGGCCGGCCTCGACCATGCGGGCGAGCAGCGGCGGCGGGGCGTAGAGCTGCTCCTTGAACTCCTCGTAGAGCGACTCCGCGACGGCCTTGGTGGTGTCGAGGCCGATGAGGTCGGCGAGCGCGAGGGGGCCCTGCGGGTGCGCGGCGCCGAGCACGAGGCCGCGGTCGATGTCCTCCGCGGTCGCGAAGCCGGACTCGAACATCCGGATGGCCGAGAGGATGAACGGGATGAGGAGCGCGTTGACGACGAAGCCGGCGCGGTCCTGGCAGTCGATCGGCTCCTTGCCCATCGACTCGGCGAACGTGCGCGCCCGGGCGGTGGTCTCCGCGTCGGTCATGAGGCTGGGCACCAGCTCGACGAGCTTGAGCACCGGCACGGGGTTGAAGAAGTGGATGCCGAGCACGTGGCTGGGCCGGCTCGTGACGACCGCCAGCTTCATGATCGGGATCGACGAGGTGTTGGAGGCCAGGATCGCGTCGGGGGAGGTGACCACCCGGTCGAGCTCGCGGAACAGCGCGGTCTTGGCGGCCTCGTCCTCGACGATCGCCTCGACGACCAGGTCGCGGTCGGCGAGCTCCTCGATCTCGGTGACCACGCGGATGCGGGCGAGCACGGCGTCGGCCGACTCGATCTTGCCCTTGGTCTCGGCGCGGCGCAGCGACGCCTCGAGGCGCCCCCGGCCCGCGTCGGCGCGCTCGGTGCTCGACTCGACGACCACGACGTCGTACCCGGACCGTGCCGCCACCTCGGCGATGCCGGCCCCCATCAGGCCGCAGCCGACGACGCCGACGCGCTCGATGTGCTCCCCGTTCCCCACGGTGTCCTCCCTCGTTCGGTACCCAGTACCGTAGCGCGGAACGGCGTGCTGCCCCGCTGAGCCGCCGATCCGTCGTACCGAGACGCGATGCCTAGGATGGTCCACCATGCCCACCCCCGCGGGGCGCCCGTCCGCGCCCACGACCGTCCGCGAGCGCCTCCA
The DNA here is from genome assembly GCF_029493445.1 of Nocardioides sp. ChNu-99. Lineage (NCBI taxonomy): Bacteria > Bacillati > Actinomycetota > Actinomycetes > Propionibacteriales > Nocardioidaceae > Nocardioides > Nocardioides sp. ChNu-99. The sequence goes on from NZ_JAHWBL010000042.1 coordinate 8,063, forward strand.
GCAGGCGGCCTTCGCGCTCTTCGACGAGCAGGGGTACGACGGCACGACGGTCGACGCGATCGCCGAGCGCGCCGGTGTCGGGCGCACGACCTTCTTCCGGGCGTTCCGCTCGAAGGAGGACGTGATCTTCCCGCACCACGACGAGCTGCTCGAGCAGGTGCAGGCCCGTCTCGACGCCGCCTCGTCGCGCCACAGCCTGCTCGCCGTCTCCGAGGCCACCCGGCTCGTGCTGCGCCACTACCTCGCCGAGGGCGAGCTGGCGCGGCGCCGCTACGAGCTGACGCGCAGCGTGCCGAGCCTGCGGGAGCGCGAGATCGCCGGGATGCAGCAGTACCTGCGGGTCTTCCGCGAGTACATCCGCACCTGGATGGACGACGAGCTGCGGGCCGAGCTGATGGCCGGCAGCATCGTCACCGCTCACAACGTCGTCCTGCGTCGCTGGCTGCGGGGCCAGAGCGAGGACGCGCACGCCGACTTCGACGCCGCGATCGCGCAGGTCCTCGACCTGTTCGCCGACCGCGGCGAGCGCGACGGTCGCTCGGGCGCCACGGTCGTCGTCGTCCCCGGGTACGACGACCCCTCCGCCGTCGCCGCGGCCGTCGAGCAGGCGCTGCGCGAGCAGGCGCCCCGCGGCTGAGGCCTCAGGCCGCCGCGACCCCGCCCCGCGATCGGCGGGCGAGGCGCCGCAGGAGCAGCAGCAGCGGCGTACCGACGAGCAGGGCGAGCACCGCCCACGGCAGCAGGACGCCCGCGACCGTCGCGACGCCGCTGCCGAACTCGGCCAGCGCGGCCCAGCCGTCGCGCAGGCCGCCGACGAAGCCGCCCGTCGCCTCGTCGGTGTCGTCGGCGCCGTCGGTGTCGTCGGCCGGGCGCTGCACCTGGACGGTGATGGTCGACCAGCTGGTGGCGTCCTGCAGGTAGGCGAGCTGGGAGGCCAGGCTGTCGAGGTCGGCCTGCCGGCGGGTGAGCTCGCCCTCGATGCTGACGACCTCGCCGAGGTCGTCGGCCTCGGCGAGCAGCGCCTCGACGCGCGCCAGGCTCTCGCGCTGCGCCCGCACGCGGGCCTCGGTGTCGACCACCTGGGTGGTGACGTCCTCCAGGCCCCGGCTGCTGGAGGAGGTGGGCGCCAGGTCCTCGACCGCGGTCATCGTCGCGTCGAAGGTGGCGCTCGGCACCCGCAGCACGAGGCGGCTCGCGACGGCCGCGCCGTCGTCGTCGGCCGTCGTCTCCTCGCTCGAGAGGCGGCCGCCGACCTCGTCGGCCAGGCGCTGGACCGCCCGGCGCGTCTCGCCGACGTCCTCGGCGAGCAGCTCGACGGTGCCCGTCGCGATGATCGCGGGCGGCTGGGCCTCGGTGGCGGCCGGGGCCGCCGCGCCCGCCGACCCCGCCGCGCGGTCGGTGGCGGCGTCTCCCGCCGCGGCGTCCTGCTCGGTGGCGGACTCGGGCGCGACCGCGTCCAGGTCGGCGCCGGCGGGGGCGTCCTCCGGGGCGGGCGGCCCGGCGGCGGAGGCCTCCTGGGGGATGCCGGAGCTGCCGGAGCTCTCGGCGCTCTCGTTGCCGGCGCCGCACGCGGCGAGGGCGAGGGTCGTGACGAGGGCCAGCGTGGCGGCCCGGAGGAGCGGGAGTCGGTTCATGGCGGTCGGACGGAGCGACGCCCCGATCGGTTCCGTCCCCGTGGCAGGGTGGGCGCATGGCGCGGGTCGTGGTGGTGGGAGCCGGGGTCGCCGGGCTCGTGGCGGCGTGGTCGCTCGCGCGGTCGGGGCACGCGGTGACGGTGCTCGAGGCGGACGACGTGGTCGGCGGCAAGCTGCGCACGGCCCGGGTCGCCGGGGTGTCCGTCGACGTCGGGGCAGAGGCGATGCTCAACCGCCGGCCCGAGGGCGTGGCGCTCGCGGGCGCGCTCGGCCTGCCCGTGACGCACCCGGCGCTGGTGTCGTCGCGCGTCTGGACCCGCGGCGCCCTGCGCCCCCTGCCCCGCAGCCTCATGGGCGTGCCGCTCGACCTCCCGGGGCTGGAGGCGTCGGGGGTGCTGTCGGACGAGGGGCTGGCGCGGGTGCGCGCCGAGGTCGACCTGCCCGCCGAGGCGGTCGAGACGGGGGAGGACATCACCGTCGGCGACCTCGTCGACCGCCGGCTGGGGCACGAGGTCACCGACCGGCTCGTCGAGCCGCTCCTCGGCGGGGTGTACGCCGGGGACGCGCGCCGCATCTCCGCCCGCGCCGCCGTGCCGCAGCTGGTCGCGCTCGCCGGGCGGGGCTCGCTGCTCGAGCAGGCCGCCGGGCTGCCCACGACGTACGACGCGCCCGTCTTCGCCGGCATCACCGGCGGGATGGGGCGCCTCCCGCTCGCGCTCGCCGCGGCGGTGCGGGACGCCGGGGGAGTGGTCCGGGAGGGGACCCCCGTGCGGGGGCTCCGCCGTACCGAGCCGGAGGGGACGTCCGGACGCGCCCCCACCGTGCTGCTCGACGAGGAGGACGTCGAGGCCGACGCCGTCGTGCTCGCCGTGCCCGCGCCCGTCGCCGCGCTGCTGCTGCGCGACGTGGCGCCGCGGGCGGCCACCGACCTGGAGGCCGTGGCGACGGCGTCCGTCGCGGTGCTCACCTTCGCGTTCCGCGCGGCCGACCTGCCGCCCCTGAACGCGTCGGGCTTCCTCGTGCCGCCCGTGGAGGGGCGGCGCATCAAGGCCTCCACGTTCTCCTCCGACAAGTGGGCCTGGGTCGCGGACGCCGGGCGCGGTGCCGGGCCCGCGGGCGAGGACCTGCGGTTCCTGCGCACCTCGGTGGGCCGGGCCGGCGACGACGAGGCCGCCCGGCCCGACGCCGACCTCGTGGCCGACTCGCTCGCCGAGCTCGGGGCCGCCCTGGGTCTCAGCGCGGCGCCGGTCGCCCGCCACGTGCAGCGCTGGCCGGACGGCCTGCCGCAGTACGGGCTCGGCCACCTCGACCGGGTACGGCGGGTGCGCGCCGCCGTCGCGGCCGTGCCCGGCCTCGCGGTCGCGGGCGCGACGTACGACGGCGTCGGCATCCCCGCCGTCGTGGCCTCGGCGCACGCCGCCGTGGCGGCGCTCGACCTGGGCGCCGTCGCCGCCCCCAGGTCCGCGCCGGAGCCCGACCCGCGGTCGGGCGCGCGCAGCGGCGGAGCAGAATGGGGCCCATGAGCGCCGAGACGGAGACGACGGGCACGACGAGCACCACCGGGAACGACCCGCAGGAGCACCTCAAGACCAACGCGGCGAAGCTGCGCGAGATCAACGACACGGTGCGCTACACGATGTGGTCCGTGTTCCGCCTCGAGCACCTGCTGGGCTCCGACGCGAAGCGCAGCAAGGAGGCGAAGGAGGTCGAGCGCCTCTTCGCCGCGCTCGCGAAGGACGACGTGGTCGTCCGCGGCGTGTACGACGTGTCCGGCCTCCGCGCCGACGCCGACCTCATGGTGTGGTGGCACGCGGAGGACTCGGTGGCCCTGCAGGCCGCGTACAACCGCTTCCGCAGCACCGCCTTCGGGCGGCGCCTCGCTCCCGTGTGGTCGCAGATGGCGCTGCACCGGCCGGCGGAGTTCAACCGCAGCCACGTGCCCGCGTTCCTCGCCGACGAGACGGTCAAGGCGCACGTGTGCGTCTACCCGTTCGTGCGGTCGTACGAGTGGTACCTCCTGCCCGACGAGGAGCGGCGCGCGCTGCTCGTCGAGCACGGCAAGATGGCGCGCCCCTACCCCGACGTGCGCGCCAACACCGTCAGCTCGTTCGCGCTGGGCGACTACGAGTGGATGCTGGCGTTCGAGGCCGACGACCTCGGCCGCATCGTCGACCTCATGCGCGAGCTGCGCGCCTCCGGCGCCCGCCGCCACGTGCGCGAGGAGACGCCGTTCTACACCGGTGCGCTGACCCCCGTGCGGGAGCTCGTCGAGCGCCTGCCCTGAGCCCGGGGCGCCGGGCGCGCGGGCGCGCGGGACCCGCGCCCGGCGTTCGTGGTGCCAGCGCCACGGAATGTCTGGCGCTGGCCCCACGCAACCTGCGATCGCGGGTCGAGCGGTGGTCGAGGTGGCCGCGCTAGCCGCCGGTGGTTGAGGTGGCCGCCCCGGCGGCCCTCGAAACCACACCTGGACATGCCGGTGGCCCCGCCAGGTCCTGCTGGGGTGGCGGGGTCGGCGCTAGCGGGTTAGTTCAGAGGTGTGGTGCCGGTCGAGTCGACGGCGTATCGAAGCCCGTGCGGGCTGGTCCAGAGGTAGGTGCCGAGGGGGTCGCGGTGGTAATGCCATCGGCGATCGGGCGGATCTGCGCTGGTCGGACTGAAGTCCGGTGGGCTCGCCCCTGACAGCGACGGATGGGTCTTGGCCCTGTGCTCGCCTCGGCAGAGCGGCGCGAGATTAGTCGTGGATGTCTGGCCGGCGCCGGGTGCTGCTTCCCACCGGTAGGGCTCGGTGTGGTCGAGGTCGAGCCCTCGTGCAGCTCTGCCGCAGTAAGGGAAGGCGCAGGTGGGCCGGTCGAGGCGCACTCGTTCGGCGATCCGGTCGGGGACCTCGTACGCGTCGACCGCCACATGCCCGCTGAGGTCGATCACCGGCTTCAAGACCACTTTCGTGCCGGGCGTGCGGCACCAGTCGCGGACCTGGTCGGCCGTGACGAGGCTGCCGGTGTTCTCGAGGCGGGCGAGGTCGATGCCCGTGGTCCCGGTCGCGGCGTCGATGCCGGGTCCGTCACCGGGTCGGTGTGAGGCGATGGCGGCGTCGGAGAGGTGGACGTAGAGCACGACCTGACGGGCGGGTGCCCGGGTCGAGCCGGCCGCCTGCCCAGCGTCTGCCTCCGCACCGTAGAGGTCGAGTGCGGTCTGGCGTCGTGCGAGCTCGCCGAGGGCCATGGAGCGGCGTACGTCGAGGTCCGCGTCGCAACCGGCGGCGGCGAGGTCGGCAGCCACTCGTTGGACGGCGTTGTTCAGGTCGAGGGCGTCGGCGAGGTCGAGGGTGCCGTGGACGGGCACCACACCGGTCCACGGCGACGCCGCGTCGACGGGAGAGGTCTCGACCGTGAAGTAACGGCCGGCGTCCGCATCCGCCCGGTCGAGCTCGGCGTTCTCGGGGTCGAACCGCACCACCGCTTCGGCGACGAGGCGCTCGACGGTCGGCATGGTGGCGCGATGGGCGACGGGGGCGAGGTTCCGGTCCACGAAGTCAGCCGCCTCGGCGGTCAGCGTGCGGGTCAGGGCCGCGATCTTCCGTGCCCGCCACACCGGCAGTGCCTGCTTCTGCGTGGCCGGGTCGGCGCCGGCGTGGACCCGGGCCCACAGCCGCGGGAGGCGGTGACGCAGCTCGATCGCGTCACCGACCAACGGCCGGCCGGACGCGACGGAGCGGCCGAGCGCCGCGGAGATCTCGTACAGGCAGAACTCGGAGACCAGGGGTGCGCCGGGTCCGCCGAGCTCGAGGAACCGGTCACCGCCCGGCACTGAGCTGGGGTCGTCGTGCCAGAGCCCGAGGGGACCGATGGGGTCGCCCACGACGGCGCCGGCCTTGCCGTCGGTGTGGGCGTCGGCCCAGTCGGCGACCGCGACGAACGCCGCTACCTCCGCCGCACGCTGGGTCGCTGCAGCGGCTCGGGCGGTAGCGAGCAGCGCCGGCGTGTCGATGGCGGGTGGGGCCTCGACGACTGCGGTGCTCGGGTGGTTCATACGGACAACGCTAGGGGTGGCCACCGACAGTTCCGGGTCCGCGAACGGGGGTTGGGGAAAGAAGTTCTGAGTCTTTCTCGCCGGGTCCCGGCCGACCTCGCTGTGTCTGCCCGGGCGTGGTTTCGAGGGGCGCTGGCGCGCCCACCTCAACCACCGGAGCGCAGACCGCCGACCTCGTGCGGGCGTGGTTTCGAGGGCCGCTGGCGCGCCCACCTCGACCAGCGCTGGCGCGCCCACCTCGACCACCGCTGACGCGCCCACCTCAACCACCGACCGGGCGCGGCGGACCCGCGCCGTACCGTCCACCATGTGACCACGCGGGCGACCGCGTCGGGGCGCCTCTGCTACGAATGACCCATGTCCTCCCACGGTCTCGCGGTCGCGACGCACGACGCCGTCTGGCGTCTGCACGTCGACCTCCGCCTGACCGCCAGCGCCCTGTGTCGCTGCCGTCGCTGCTCGCTCTGAGACCGACCACCACGCCCGCACCGCGGGCCGTCGCCGCGCCAGCGCGCGGCTGAGCACCCGGCACGACCGAGGCCCGGACCACCGGGCGACACCCCAGGACGCCACCATGACGCTGCAGAACATCCGCCGTACCGACGGACCGGCCCGCGAGACCCCGGCCGGGCTCGCGGTGCTGCCCCTCCTCCAGACGCTCCGCGAGATCGCCGCGGACCCCGACCTCCACGAGCTGGTCGACCTCACCCACCCCGACCGGCAGTCGCTCGAGCTGCACGCGACGCCCGAGCTGCAGGTGTGGCTGCTGACGTGGCCACCCGGGTTCTCGACGGGCTGGCACGACCACGCCGGCTCGCGCGGCGCCTACGCCACCCTGCGGGGTCGGCTGACCGAGCACACGTGGGAGCTCGGCACCCCCTCGGCCTGGCACGTCGGGCGCGGCGAGGCCCGCGCGTACGCCGGCGGTCACGTGCACACGGTGCGCAACGAGACGGGTACGACGGCACTGTCGGTCCACGCGTACGCGCCGAAGCTGACCGCGATGACGCGCTACGAGGAGCGCGGCGGGCGCCTGTCCGTGGTCGGCGTCGAGCAGGCGGGGGTGCAGCTGTGAGCGCCCCGGCCATCGAGACCTGGTACGCGACTGCCGCGACCTCCGCGACCACCCGCACCACCACGCCCCGCACGCCGGCGGCGCCGGCCGGCCCCCGCTTCGAGGAGGTCTGGTTCGACGGTGTCGACGACATGCTGGCGGAGGCGCGGGCCCGGCTGCACCGCCTGAGCCCGCGGGCGGCGTACCAGTCCGTGCTGTGGCGCCGGGCGCTGATCGTCGACATCCGTCCCGAGCGGACCCGCCGCGAGCAGGGCGAGGTCGACCCGCGCCTGCGTCCGGTCGTCGTCGAGCGGGTCGACCTGGAGTGGCTGCTCGACCCGCGCAGCCCGCAGCGCCTGCCGGAGGCGGACTACGACCTCGCGGTGGTGGTGCTGGACGCCCACGGCACGACCTCGTCGCTGGCGGCCGAGTCGCTGCAGCGCCTGGGCCTCCACGACGCCACCGACGTGGTCGGCGGCTTCGCGGCCTGGCGGGGTCAGGGGATGCCGACCGTCTCCTGACGGCTGATCGAGCGCTGGGCCCGGCGGGCGAGGATCTTGTCCTTGACCGCCAGGCTCGGCTTCTCGACGACGTGCCACGAGACGTAGGCGAGCGCCGCGGTCACGAGGGCAACGACGACGAAGTTCACCGCGAGCCGCGTCGTGCCGAACCACAGCACGAAGAGCTGCTGCACGGGGAACGCCCACAGGTACATCCCGTAGGACAGGTCGCCGAAGCGGGCGGCGCGCCGGAAGTACGGCGTGCTGCCCATCCCGACGACGAGCACGACGTAGGGCAACGTCAGCCAGGCGTACCAGTGCAGCTGGTCCGGACGCACCTGCTGCACCAGCACGTGCGCCGCGAGCAGCGCGACGGCGACGTCGGCGCGCAGGAAGCCCCGGCCCCACCGCTCGACCGCGAGGCGGATGAGCGAGCCCGCCATGAACAGCACGGCGAACCGGGCGAACTGCTCCGGCGCGAAGCCCCACACGCGGTCGAAGGTGCCGTTGGGCTGGTAGGCGACCCAGCACAGCCCGAGCACCACGACGAGCAGGGCGGCGAGGCGGAAGCGGTGGTCGCGCAGCACCAGCAGCGGCACCAGCAGGTAGCAGACGAACTCCATGGGCAGCGTCCACAGCGACCCGTTGATCGACGCCGGGTAGGGCAGGTCGTCTGTCACGCCGGGCAGCACGTTCTGGTGGTAGAGCGCGATGTTGCGGAAGTAGTCCCAGGTCAGCGGGTCCGAGAAGTACGAGCGGGCGCCCACCGACGAGGCCAGCGGTCCCAGCACGAGCGCGGTCACCGCCACGAGCACCGCGAGGGCGGGGAAGATGCGCAGGCACCGCGCGGCGAAGTAGGCGACCAGGTCGCGCTTCGACGCCCAGCTCGCTGCGATCAGGTAGCCCGAGATCGAGAAGAAGATGACGACGCCGAGCGTCTCGAGGGAGAACCCGCCGAACTTCGGCGTCTCCTCGGCGCGCCCGACGAGCACGAACCCGTGCCCGACGAGCACCATGAGGGCGCCGACGAGGCGCAGCCCGTCGAGGTTGTTGGTGCGGTGATCCACCCGCGGAACCCTACGGGGTCGCGGGCGGGTCCCCGCTCAGGCCTCCGGGCGCGGCTCGAGCGTCAGCGAGATCGAGTTGATGCAGTAGCGGTCGCCGGTCGGCGTGCCGTACCCGTCGGGGAACACGTGCCCCAGGTGCGAGCCGCACGACGCGCAGCGGACCTCGACGCGCTTCATGCCGTGGGAGTTGTCCTCGATGTACTCGATCGTGTCGCTGATCGGCTGGTAGAACGACGGCCAGCCGCAGCCCGAGTGGAACTTGGTGTCGGACTCGAACAGCTTCGCCGAGCACGCCTTGCAGCGGTAGACGCCGGTCGTCTCGGTGTCGGTGTACTCACCCGTGAACGCGCGCTCCGTGCCGGCCTGGCGGAGCACCGCGTACTCGGCGGGGGACAGCTCGGACCGCCACTGCTCGTCGGTCTTCTCCACGTCGTAGGCCATGGGGTCAACGATACGGACCGGCCTACGATCGACCCAGCTCGTTCGCCCAGGGAGGACACGCCCGTGCGCCAGTGCCGCCGTACCGTCGCGGGTGCCGCGCTGCTCCTCGCCCTCGCGGGGTGCTCCGGGACCTCCGACGAGGCGGGTCCCGCGGACGACCCGGCGAGCAGCACGACCAACAGAACCAATACGACCGGCACGCCCGGTACGCCGCCCGAGGCCGCCGACGACCCTGCCGCCGCCGACCCGTGGGGGCCGGAGCGCCGCGCCGCGTCCGAGGCGGCGTTCACCGAGGCCGTCGCGGCGGCGGGCACGTCGTACGTCGTGGGGGAGGACGGCTTCCACTTCTTCGGCGACGACCGCAACCTGAACCTCTCCCAGGCGCTCGGCCGGGTGCGCCTCGACGCGGCCGGGGCGCAGGAGTGGGCGACCTACCTCACCGACCTGCAGGCGCGGGCCGAGGCCGGGGGCGCCGTGTTCCGCGCCGTCGTCGCCCCCGCGAAGTGGGACGTGCACCGCGACCGGCTGCCCGCCTGGGCGCGGGAGCTGTCGGGGGAGACCTCGGCGCAGGTGCTGCGCCGCCTCCACCCCGACCTGCCGCTCGTCGACGTGCGCGCGGTGCTGCGCGACGCGCCGTACCCGACCTACGACCCGCTCGACAGCCACTGGACCCCGTACGGCGGGTGGCTGGCGTGGGCGGCCGTGGTCGCCGACCTGGAGGCGGCGGGCGTCGAGGGCCTCGCGCTGCCCGAGATGGTCGACGTCGCCACCGTGCCCTCGAACAACGAGCTCGCGGACCTCGGCGTGCCCGACGCGCCGCCGGTGCGGACCGTGCCGGTGTTCGACGGCCCGCAGCCGCCGTCCGAGGTGACCGGTCCCGACGGGGCGCTGCCGGCGAGCGCGGGCGGGGTCGTGGCGCTCGGGGCCATGCCCGCCGAGACGCGCACCCCGGGCGCGCTCGGCACCGCCGAGGTGCTGCTGCTGCGCGACTCGATGCTCACCCTCGTGTCGCCGGCGATCGTGCGCACCAGCCCCCGCACGCTGCAGCACTCCCACGGCATCGCGGGCACCGGGCCCGTCCCCGACGTCGGCGCGCTGGTCGCCCGGGAGAGCCCCGACGTGGTGTTGCTCGTGCTCGCCGAGCGCTACCTCGGCGCGGGCCCGCCCGGCTGACCCGCCTCGAGGGCGGCCGGGTCCGCCGGCCCGTCCACCTCGTCCGGCTCGTCGCCACCGGGCGCGGGCGCGGGAGTCCGGAGGCGGTGCACGACGTGGACCCCCTCGATGCCGCGCAGCTCGACCTCGCGCGCCCCGTCGACGTCGATCAGGGAGCGGTCGGTCACCGCGTCCGCGACGGCCGCGCTCACCAGCACCTCGCCGCCCGCGGCGAGCGCCGCGACGCGCGCGGCGTACGCCACGTGGAGGCCGAAGAGGTCGTTGCCGCGGTGGAGCACCGAGCCGCGGTGGATGCCCATCCGCACCCGCACGCGGGGCTCGCGGCGCCACCCCGCCAGCCGGGCCTGCACCTCGAGCGCCGCCGCGACGGCGTCGTCGGCTGGGCCGAAGGCCACCATGAACCCGTCGCCCTGCGTCTTCACGACCTGCCCGTGGTGGGTCTCGACCGCCCGGCGCACGACCCGGTCGTGGCGGGCCAGCAGCCGCACCCAGGCGCGGTCGCCCAGCCGGTCGTTGAGGCTCGTCGACCCCTCGATGTCGGAGAACAGGATCGTCACGCGCCCGTCGCCCGTCGCGAGCCGCACGAGGTCGGGCCGCTCGACCTGTGCCCAGCCCGCCAGCTCCTCGATCGAGGAGCGCAGGGCCCCGCCGACGCCGCGGTCGCGCACCAGCTCGACGGTCTCCCACACCGCCTTCACGGCCTCCCGGGGGCGGGGCAGCCGGCGCCGCGACCCCGGCCGACCCTCGGCGGCGTGCAGGGCGGCGAGGTCGGCGGCCAGGTCGGCCGCGCGGCGGCGTGCGGTGAGCCAGAGGACGCCGAAGGTCGTCGCGAGGGCGACGGTCGCCACCTGGACGACGACGAGCAGCACGATCGACCAGGTCGGCACGAGCGCATGCTGCCACTACGTTGGGGCCATGGCGAGCAAGGCGGCGGCGGCCGAGGTCATCGCGGGCGACCGCGCGGTGCGGGTCTCGAGCCCCGACCGCGTCATCTACCCCGCGACCGAGCGCACCCCGGACATCACGAAGCTGCAGGTGGCGCAGTACGTCGCGGACGTGTCCGACGGCCTCGTGCGCGCCCTGCGCGAGCGGCCCACCGCGCTGGAGCGCTGGCCCCGCGGCGTGCTCCCGGGCATCGAGCTGTCGACCGGCCGGCCGGGCGAGAAGGCCGACGCGTTCTACCAGAAGCGCGTGCCGACGGGGGCTCCGCCGTACCTGGAGTCGGTAGAGATCACCTTCCCCTCGGGCCGCACGGCCCGCGAGATCTGCGTGACCGAGCCGGCCGTCGCCGTGTGGGCGGCGCAGATGGGCACGATCACCTTCCACCCCTGGCCCGTGCGCCGCGCCGACGTCGACCGCCCCGACGAGCTGCGCATCGACCTCGACCCGCAACCCGGTACGACGTTCCGCGACGCCGCGCGCGTCGCCGGCGTGGCCCGCGAGCTCCTCGCCGAGCACGGCGTCACGGGCTGGTGCAAGACCTCGGGCAACCGCGGGGTGCACGTCTACGTGCGCATCGAGCCACGCTGGGAGTTCACTGACGTGCGCCACGCGGCCATCGGGTTCGCCCGCGAGCTGGAGCGCCGCGACGACCAGGTGACGACGGCGTGGTGGAAGGAGGAGCGCGGGGAGCGGATCTTCGTCGACTACAACCAGAACTGCCGCGACCGCACGATCGCGTCGGCGTACTCCCTGCGGGCCCGCCCCGGTGCCCCCGTCTCGACGCCCCTGACCTGGGACGAGCTGGCCGCGCTGGAGGACCCGCGCGCGCTCAACCTGCTCACCGTGCCGGAGCGGCTCGCCGACGGCGACCCGTGGGAGCGGATGGACGACGAGGCCCACTCGATCGAGCCGTTCCTCGCGATGTTCGCCGAGCAGGGGTCCGTCGAGCTGCCCTACCCGCCCGACCACCCCAAGATGCCCGGCGAGCCGCCGCGCGTGCAGCCGAGCAAGAAGGTCGCCGACCACTGGGACGCGGCCGGCAACCGGGTGGAGTGACCCGTCCGGCGCCGGCCCGGCGGCCGCCGGGCCTCAGACGCCGGTGATGCCCTCGCCGTGGCCGTCGGCCTGCTCGGCGAACGTCTCCTGCTCGAGCAGGTGCAGCACCGGTACGTCGAGGTGGCGCCGCGCCCGGGAGGTCCAGTCGACGCCGAAGAACTCCGCCACCACGTGGGGGCTGGTCAGCACGATGACCTCGGCCGCGTCGACGGCGGCGACGGTGGCGCGCAGCGCGTCGATGGGGTGGTCGTCGACGACGGCGCCCTGGGCGGTGGCGCCGTCGGCGCGCAGCAGCGCCAGCGTGCGCGCGAGGCCCTCGTGCGCCTCGACCTCGCTCTGGTCGTGCAGCTCGTCGAGGTCGATGCTCGCCAGCGCGTAGCTGGGGGAGCCCACGACGTCGCCGGAGCCCAGCGTGCCCACCGCGGTCGCGACGCGCTCGGCGGCGTCGTCGACGGGGAGGAGCACGTCGTACACCACCTCGTCGCCCAGCTCGAGGTGGAGCGACGTCACCTGACGGGCGTCGAGCTCCGTCAGGGGCTGCTCGACGAGCAGGACGACGTGGTAGGTCATGGCGTCTCCTCGGTGGTGCGGTCGGTCGGGGCTGCGGTGTCGGACGGGGTCAGGACGGTGGTGAGGTCGTAGCCGACCGGCTCGTCGAGCTGGTCGTACCCGCAGGACGACGGGTCGCGGTCCGGCCGCCACCGCTTGAACTGCGCGGTGTGGCGGAAGCGGCGGCCCTCCATGTGGTCGTAGCCGACCTCGAGCACCCGCTCGGGCCGCAGCGGGGTGAAGGACAGGTCCTTGCCCGCGCTCCAGCGCGACTGCGTGCCGGGCACGCGGTCGGGGTTCGCGACGGCCCACTCCTCCCACGCGCCCCAGGGGTGCTCCTCGACCGGGCAGACCAGCGGCGCCAGCTCCTCGATCAGCTCGGCGCGGCGGGCGGCGGTGAACGAGGCGGAGACCCCCACGTGCTGCAGCGTGCCGTCCGCGTCGTGCAGGCCCAGCAGCAGCGAGCCGAGCAGGGGGCGCTCGGGGGTCGAGGTCTTGTGCTCCCGGTAGCCCGCGACCACCACGTCCGCGGTGCGCGCGTGCTTGATCTTCAGCATGGTGCGGCCGTTCTCCGTGTACGGCGCGTCGAGGGGCTTGGCGACGACCCCGTCGAGCCCGGCGCCCTCGAACTGCTCGAACCAGGCGGCGGCCTCGGCGGCGTCCGTCGTGGTGCGCACGAGGTGGCAGCCGGTCAGCCCGTCGTCGTGCACCCGGCCGGCGAGGTGGGCCAGCGCCTCGGCGAGGGCCGCGCGGCGCTCGGCGAACGGCCGGTCGACGTACGACGTGTCGCCCAGCGCGAGGAGGTCGAAGGCCACGAACCCGGCCGGGACGGTCTCGGACAGCATCCGCACCCGCGAGGCCGCCGGGTGGATGCGCTCCTGCAGCACCTCGAACTGCAGGCGCGGCACTCCGTCCTCCCCGGGGGCGGACACGAACAGCTCGCCGTCGAGGACGCAGCGCTCCGGCAGCTGCTCGAGGACGGCGGCCACGACCTCGGGGAAGTAGCGCGTCAGGGGCTTGGTGTTGCGCGACGTCAGCTCGACCTCGTCGCCGTCGCGGAACACCAGGCAGCGGAAGCCGTCCCACTTGGGCTCGAACGACAGCCCGCCGCGGCCGGCCCAGGTGGCCGGGTCCGGCACCTGCGCGACCGACTTGGCCAGCATCGGCCGCACGGGCGGCATCACGGGCAGGTCCACGGGGCGACCCTATCCATGCGGCGCCACGAGCGCGGGGCGGGCGCGCCGCCGGGTCGCACAGGGTCGCACGGGGTCGCACCGGGTCGCATAGGGTGGGGCACTGCCCGCGACGTCCGGCGACGCGCGCGCATTCCCCGGTTGGTCTGCCGGCAGGGCCCGCCTGACTTTGAATCAGGACAAGCGACGTAGGTTCGACTCCTACCCGGGGAGCCTCTCCCCGCGGGCGCCACGCGCCCCGAGGCCCGACTAGGGTGGGGCCGCATGAGCGCGATCACCGTCATCGTCCTGGCCGCCGGCGGCGGCACGCGCATGAGGTCGAAGACCATGAAGGTCCTCCACCGCGTGGGCGGGCGCAGCATGGTGGGCCACGTCCTGGCGGCAGCGCAGTCCGTCGCCCCCGACCGGGTGGTCACGGTCGTGGGCCACCAGCGCGAGCAGGTGGGCGCGCACGTGCTCGAGCTGGCGCCGGGATCGGTGCTGGCGGTGCAAGAGACCCAGGAGGGCACCGGCCACGCGGTCCGCGTGGCCGTCGAGGCCCTCGGCGGCCAGGTCGACGGCACCGTCGTCGTGCTGACGGCCGACACGCCCCTGCTGCGCGGCGACAGCCTCGCCGCGTTCCTCGCCGACCACGAGGCCGCCGAGCGCGCGGTCAGCATCCTGTCGGGCGAGGTGGCCGACCCGTTCGGCTACGGCCGGATCGTGCGCGACGAGGACGGCGACGTCCTCGCCATCGTCGAGCAGAAGGACGCCGACGCCGACCAGCGCGAGATCCGCGAGATCAACTCCGGCATCCTCGCCTTCGACGGCGCGTTCCTCACCGAGGCCCTGGGCCGGATCGGCAACGACAACGCCAAGGGCGAGTACTACCTGACCGACGCGGTGGGCCTGGCCCGCGAGTCGGGCCTGACCGTCGGCGCCTACTGCCTGGAGGACGTGCGGCAGACCGAGGGCGCCAACGACCGCTCCCAGCTCGCGCGCCTGGGCAAGGAGATGAACCGCCGCATCCTCGAGCACTGGATGACCGAGGTGGGGGTCACGATCATGGACCCCGACACCACCTGGATCGAGGACGACGTGGTGCTCGCCCGCGACGTCACGATCCTGCCGGGCACGCAGCTGCTCGGGGCGACGGTGGTCGCCGAGGACGCCGTCATCGGGCCCGACACCACGCTGGAGGACTGCGAGGTCGGCGCCGGCGCCCGCGTCGTGCGCACCCACGGCCAGCTCGCCGTCGTCGGCGACGGGGCCCAGGTCGGCCCCTACGCCTACCTGCGCCCGGGCACGCGCACCGGCACCGGCTCGAAGGTCGGCACGTTCGTCGAGACCAAGAACGCGGTGCTGGCCGACGGCGCGAAGGTGCCCCACCTGTCGTACGTCGGCGACGCCGAGGTCGGCGAGGGCAGCAACGTGGGCGCGGGCACCGTCTTCGCCAACTACGACGGCGTCGCGAAGCACCGCACGACGATCGGCCGCCACGCCCGCACCGGGTCGAACAACACCTTCGTGGCGCCCGTCACGATCGGCGACGGCGCGGGCACCGGCGCCGGCACGGTCGTGCGCGAGGACGTCCCGCCCGGCGCCCTGGCCGTCTCGGCCGGCCCGCAGCGCAACCTCGAGGGCTGGGCGGCCCGGCGCCGTCCGGGCACGGCGCAGGCCCGGGCGGCCGAGGCGGCGGGCGGGGAGGCGGGCGCGGAGGAGCGTCCCCACCCCTGAGTTGGCGCCACCCCCGCGGTAGGCGAGAATCGGCGGGGCCGACCGACCCCGGCCTCCCCCGAGCCCGACAGGAGCGCATCCGGCGTGAGCGGAATGAAGCTGACCACCGAGAAGAACCTCATGGTCTTCAGCGGACGGGCGCACCCCGAGCTCGCCGAGGAGGTCGCCGAGCTCGTCGGCACCGGCCTCGTGCCCTCCTCGATGTACGACTTCGCCAACTCGGAGAAGTACGTGCGCTACGAGGAGTCGGTGCGCGGCTGCGACGCCTTCGTGATCCAGAGCCACACGGCGCCGATCAACGAGTGGATCATGGAGCACCTGATCATGGTCGACGCGCTCAAGCGCGCCTCGGCCAAGCGCATCACGGTGGTCATGCCGTTCTACGGCTACAGCCGCCAGGACAAGAAGCACCGCGGCCGCGAGCCCATCTCCGCCCGTCTGGTCGCCGACCTGTTCAAGACGGCCGGCGCCGACCGCCTCATCTCGGTCGACCTGCACGCCGACCAGATCCAGGGCTACTTCGACGGCCCCGTCGACCACCTCATGGCGCTGCCCATCCTGGCCGACTACGTCCGCGGCAAGTACGGCGCGGACGCCGACCTAGCAGTCGTCTCGCCCGACGCGGGGCGCATCAAGGTGGCCGAGCGCTGGTCGGCCCGTCTCGGGGGCGTGCCGCTCACGTTCATCCACAAGACGCGGCGCACCGACCGGCCGAACGAGACCGTCGCCAACCGCGTGGTCGGCGAGGTCGAGGGACGCATGTGCGTGCTGGTCGACGACATGATCGACACCGGCGGCACGATCGTGAAGGCCGCCGAGGCCCTCCTGGAGCAGGGCGCCAAGGGCGTCATCATCGCCGCCACCCACGGCATCCTGTCCGACCCGGCCGTGGACCGGCTCAAGAACAGCCCGGCCACCGAGGTCATCCTCACGAACACGCTCCCGCTGGCCGCCGACAAGCACTTCGACAAGCTGACGGTGCTGTCCATCGCGCCGCTGCTGGCGCGCGCCATCCGGGCCGTCTTCGAGGACGGCTCCGTGACGTCGATGTTCGACGGGCACGCCTGAGCCACGCATCCGGGGAAAAGCCGACGCGGGGTCGTCGGGGCGGCCTACGCTGCCTCGACCGTCACCCTGCCAACGGCCCCGGGCGCGCGCCGGAGCCGACGCTCCTCGAGGAACGCCCATGTCACCGTCTGGTCGACCGACCGCCCCGGCAGGCGGCCGCACCCCCCGTCGTACCGCCCGTCGCACCCCTCGCCGTAACGCCCGTCGCACGGCGCTGCTCGGCGTGCTCGCGACGCTGACCGCCGGCCTGGTCTCCGCGCCGCAGGTGGCGCTCGCCGCGCCCGAGAGCGTGCTGCGCGTCGTCGACGTGCGGCTCGGCGGTGACGGTGCCACGACGGCCGTGACGACGACGACCGTGCGCGACGCGGACGGCGACCTCAGCACCGACGAGGAGACCCTCGACCCGGCGGACGCGACGCTGCCGGTGCGCGTGCTCACCTCGTGGCGCAGCGAGGACGGGGCGGGCACCGACCTCGCCGACCTCGCCGGGTACGACGGACGCGTCACCGTCGACGTGACGGTGCAGAACACCACGGTGCGGCCCGTGCCCGTCCGCTACGACAGCGGGGGCGAGGCGTTCGAGGAGCACGCGCTCGTCGGCAGCCCGCTGACGGTCGTCGCCGGCACGGAGCTGCCCGGCGCGACGCGGGTCGTCACCTCGACGCTGGCCGACGACCCGGCGGCCACCAACGGGGTGCTGGGACGCACGAGCGACGGCACGCCGGTGGTGCAGTGGGCCGCGCTGCTGGCCCCGCCCCGCCTCGCGTCGACGGCGACGTTCCGCCTCGTCCTCGACGTCGACGACTTCGAGCCGCCGGTCCTCGACCTCAGCGTCCAGCCCGGGCTCGTCACCGACACCTCGCTCGACGGTCTCCTGCGCTCCGCGTTCGCGGACGGGCCGGGCAGCAACCGCCGGGTGCAGGACGAGACCATCGCCACGATCGAGGCCGTCAACACGGTGCTCCGCGATGCCGGCGCCTCCCTCGACGCCATCCGCGCGAACCTGCAGGCCACCTCGACCGGCTTCGGTCGCCAGGCGCTCACCGAGCTGGGCGCCGGCCAGGAGGAGGTGCCCGCCCGCATCGCCGGCGTGGTCGCCGACCTCGAGGCGCTGTCGAACTCCGGGGGCACCGGGGCGCTGGACCGCACCATCGACCGTGCCGCCGAGCAGGGCGAGCGGGGGCTGGTCGAGGCGCTCGGCAGCATCCGCGTCCTGCTCGGCACCGCGGGCGCGACCCTCCCCGCGCCCGGCCCCGGTGCCGGGACGGGCTGCGCCGTCGCCACCCGCCCCCCGAGCGGCACGGACCTGCTGAGCCTCTTCCGCGGCGTCGAGTCGCAGTTCGAGGCCTTCGCCGGCTCGACCGGCGCCTGCCGCGCCGCCATCGCGGCCTCGCTCGAGCGCTCGGTCGGCACCGCCGCCGAGCTCGAGGCGCTGGCGACCGCACCGGACGCCACCGCCGCGTGCGGCACCTCGCGGTCGCTGGTCTGCGTCCTGGGCATCGCCCGCGGCGAGGTCGCCCGGGGCGCGGGCGAGCTGGTCGCGGCGGGCGCGGCGCTCGCGGCCGAGGTGAACCCGGCGGAGGAGACCGGCCGGGTGGTCGCCGGCATCGCCGGGCTGCGCACCGCCACCGCCCGGGTGGGTACGGCGCTCGCCGCGCTCTCGACGGCGGACGCGGCCACCACGGCGGCGGCCCTCGAGGACGTGCTCGCCGCCGCCCGCCTGCTCGTCGACGACCTGACGGCGCTGCAGGTCCTCCTGCAGTCGTCCGGCGACCTGGCCCGCGGGCTCGACGAGGTCGGGACGATCGCCACCACGCAGGCCGCGCTGCTCGACGGCGGCCTCGTGGCCGCGCTGGACGAGCTCGTGCGCACGGCCTGCCGCGCCCCGGAGCCCGACGCCAGCCCGGACCTGGTCGCCTTCCTCCAGGACGTGCTCGGCGCGCTGCCGGCCTGCGCGACGACGGGGGCGGAGCCCGACGTGACCGCACAGCTCACCGGCGTGGCCGCGGCGTGGGACGAGGTGGCCGCGCTCGTGGGTGCGGGCGGCACCCTGCCCGCCGCCCTCGCCGACCTCAACACCTCCGTCGGCGGGCTGCTGGACACCGCGACGGACGTCGTGGGCGCCCTCGAGCAGGCCACGGCCCTGCCCGGCCAGCTCGCCGCGCTGGGCGACGCCATCTGCACCACGGCCGCGCGGGCCCGCGAGCTCGGTGAGGTGCCCCCGACCACGCAGCCCTGCCCCGCCCCCGAGCCCGGCGCCCCCACCGCGATCGACGTGCTCGCGGCCGCCTGGGACGGTCTCGCCGCCCGCAACGCCGACCTCGGCGACCGCGTGGGCGCGGCTTTCGGCGCCGCGCGGACGACGTACCTCGACGCCGCCCGGGGCGACCTCGGCGCCGGCATGGCCGCTGCGGTCGGGGCCCAGCAGAGCGCGACGGACGACCTGGGCACCTTCCTCGGCGGTTTCGAGGCCGAGCTCGAGTCGGCCGGCGACCGGGCGTTCGCGGAGGGCAGCGACCGGGTCGAGGGCGTCGACGAGGCCGCCGCCGCGGCGCTCGGCTCCAGCCGGACCACCCTCACCGGCGACCTCGCCCGGGCGCGCGGCGCCCTGGCCGACCAGATCGGCGTCAACCAGGTCGCCCTGACGGGCACGAGCGCCGCCCTGTCGGAGCGGCTGCGCGCCACCGTCGCGGCGCTGGGCAGCCGCGAGGGCCGGGGGAGCGGCATCCTCGGCGCCCTGGCCTCGAACGCGCGGCAGGCCGACCGGGAGAACGGCAACCTCGTCGAGGCCGGCGGCACGACCAGCGCCTTCGCGGCCCTGCGCCGCCTCGACCTGCGCGACGCGAACCGGCAGCGGGCGCAGTCCGAGCTCGCCGCCCGGATGCAGGAGGAGCTGAGCCGCGCTGACGCCGACGCCGGCGCGGACGCCGACGTCCTCACCGTCTACGCGCTGCACCTCGGCGGTGCCGGGTGACGCGCCCGCCACGCCGCGCCACGGTGCCCGGGCTCCCGGGGCTCGCGGGCCTGGCCCTCGTCTGCGCCCTCGGCCTGACGGCCTGCACCGACGACGGTGCGGGGGAGGAGGAGCGGCCCGACGCCGCTCCGGGGCGTGCCCCCGCCCCCGTCGCGCTCGACGTCGCCGACCTCGACGGCCCGGTGCGCGTCGGGGTGCTCGTGAGCACGGCCGGGGCGCCGGGCGAGGGCTCGGACCTGGCCCTGCCGGCCCACGGCGCGATCGTCGCGGAGCGCCGTCTCGACGCCGGCGGGGCCGACGTGGAGCTCGTCGTCGCGGACGACCGGGGCGACGCCGACGAGGCCCGGCGGGCCGTGGCGGAGCTCGCGGAGGCCGGGGTCGTGGGGGTCGTCGCAGCCACGACGGGGACGCACCTCGCGGCGGCGCTCGACGACGCGGCCGCGCTCGACGTACCGGTCCTGCTGCCGTACGCCGAGGACGCCGCGGGTCTGTCGGCCGGCGCCTGGTCGACCGCACCGTCGGCGTCGGCCGTCGACGCGGGCGTGGCCGCCGCGTTGCGGTCGGCGGGCAGCACCGCCCCGCTCGTCGTCGCCGGAGCCGGGGCCCGCACGCCCACGGTGCCGGGGGCGCGCACCGTCACGCTGGGTACGGCGGGCACCGGCGCCGCCGTCGACGCCGTCGAGCAGGCGGTGGCGGACGGGGCCGACGCGGTGGTCGTCGCCGCTCCCGCACAGGCGCAGGGCGAGGTCGTCGCGGGCGTCCAGGCCGTCGACGACCTCCCGCTCGTGCTCACGCCGCACGCGCTGCGCCCCGCCTTCACGACCGCGCTGACGGACGCCGGCGGCGCGACCAACGGGGACCTCCGCACGGTGGGGCCCGACGCGGGCGACACCACGACCCTGGCCGCGGGGGAGGAGGGGGACCGCGCGGCGGCGTACTTCGCCGCGCTGCGCCAGGCTGCCGACGACCCCGACCAGCAGGACCTCCTCGGCACCGGCCCCTTCGCCGCTCGGGCCGGTGACGCCGACCTGGCCAGCCACGACGCGGTCGTCGCGCTGGTGCGGGCCGCCGAGGAGGCGGGCAGCACCGCGGCGGGCGACGTCGTCGCCGCCCTCGACGGCCTGGCCCTCGACGGCGGTTCGGGACTGGCCGGCCCGCCGCTGGTCTTCGACGACGCGGAGGCCCTCGACGACGCCGACGTCCACGTGCTCGTGGGCACGACCCAGGACCCCGGCGTGCGGCCGCGGCCCGTCGACCCGGCGGTCCGCCTGGCGTGGTTCGCCGTGCCGGTGGACGGGTGAGCGTGGCCGACGAGCAGGACCCCGAGGCGGTCCCCCGGGCCCTCGGCAGCCGCTACGAGCTGGTGGAGCGGCTCGGCGGGGGCGCGATGGGCCAGGTCTGGAGCGCGGTCGACCGCACCACCGGCGAGGCCGTCGCCGCGAAGCTGCTGCACGAGACCTACGCGCACGACACCGACATCGTCGGCCGGTTCATCCAGGAGCGCGCCATCCTGATGAACCTGCGCCACCCGGGCATCGTGCGGGTGCGCGACCTCGTCGTCGAGGGCTCGCAGCTCGCCATCGTCATGGACCTGGTGGCCGGGGGCGACCTGCGCAGCCACCTGCGCACCGCCGGCACCCTCGCGCCCCGGGCCGCGGTCGCCGTGACCTGTGCGGTGCTCGACGCCCTCGCCGCGGCCCACGCCGCCGGCTTCCTGCACCGCGACGTGAAGCCCGACAACGTGCTCCTCGTCGGCGGGCAGCCCGGGGACGGCTCGGGCGTGCGCCTGTCGGACTTCGGCATCGCGCGGCTCGCGCAGGACTCGACGGTGCAGGCGACGGGTCTCGTCGGCACCCCCGGCTACATGCCGCCCGAGCTGTTCCAGCACGGCCGGTTCAGCACGGCCTCCGACGTCTACGCGACCGGCATCCTGCTCTACGAGCTGCTCGGCGGGCGCACGCCGTTCGCGGGCAAGGGCACCGTCCACACCATCGGCAACCGCCACGTGACCGTCGAGCCCCCGCCGCTGCCGGTGCACCCCCTGCTGTGGAGCGTGCTCGCGGTGATGCTGGCCAAGGACCCCGCCACGCGCCTCCCGGCCGGGGCGACCGCCCGCGCCCTGCGCGACCTGCCGGACGAGGCCCTCGACGGCGACCCGCTGCCGCGCCAGCCCGACCCCGAGACGTGGCACACCGCCGAGCGGACCGTCGTGCGCTCCCACCCCGCGCTGCCCGGCGCGCCCGCCCCCGGGGCCGCGGCCGTCGCGGCG
>NZ_JAHWBL010000043.1:0-28408 GCF_029493445.1 Nocardioides sp. ChNu-99
CCACCTCGCGGGCGGCCGCGGCGTCGCCGGTGGCGCGCAGCACGACGGCGAGCCGGGCCCGCACCTGCGCGAGCAGCGAGGAGTTGCGCGCCGCCTCGGTGGTCTCCTCCGCGCGCCGCCACGCGGCGACGAGCTCGTCCGGGGCGGGCGGGTCGAGGTCGGCCGCCCAACGCCACCGCAGCCACTCCGCACCCAGCCGGGCCGCCCACGCCTCCCCCTCGGGGCCGAAGCCGGTGCCCGACTCGCGCACGTCGGCCAGCACCCGGCGCCCGTCGTCGAGGAGGCGCTCGGCCTCCGGCGCCAGCCGTCCGCGCTCGTCCTCCGTCAGGCCCACCCCGTCGCGGCCCAGCGCCGCGGACGCGAGCACGCCGAGCGCGGTCGCGGCCAGCCGCAGCCGGGCCGGGAAGTGCTCGCGCCAGGTGACCGTCACGCAGGCGACGAGCGCGTCGTACACCTCGAGGGCGGCCGCGGCGTCCCGCTCGTGCTCGGCGACGGTGAGCTCCGCGGTCGCCGCGCTCACCGCGAGCAGGCCCTCCTCCCGCCAGCGCTCGCGCAGGGACCGGGCGCGGGCGAGGGCGTCGGCCTCGCCGCGGGCGGCCGCGACGCGCACCGCCAGGGCGAGCAGCCACGCCTCGCTCAGGGCGGGCGGCGTCTGCCCGGCGACGTCGGTCAGCTCGAGCACGCTGTCCCAGTCGCCCTGGTCGAAGGCGACCGACGCGAGGTGGAAGCGGCAGTCGAAGGCGTAGGGCGCCCACGGCGTGCCGGCCGCGGCCCCCCGTCGTACGCCGCGGGCGAACGCGTCGGCGGCCAGCTGGTGCTCGGCGCGGTCCTGGTGGAGGCGCCCGAGGAAGAAGAGGGCCCGCAGCTCGGCGTCGACGGCACGCGCCGCCCGGGCCCGGCGCACCACGGTCTCCATCGAGGCCCGGACCTCGTCGACCGGCCCGTCGCGCTCCAGGCCCACCAGCGTGGCCAGCGAGTCGCTGGCCAGGCGCGGGAGGTCGTGGCGCTCGGCCAGGCCCAGCGCCTCGAGGGCCACGCGGCGCGCGTCGTCGGGCTCGCCCCACGCGGTGAGCGCCCGGGCGTGGAAGCCCAGCGCCCGCGCCCGCACCGCCACGGGCGCGTCGACGGTCAGCTCGACGGCCTCGCGGGTGTAGCCGAGCACGTCCTCGGTCGTGTCGGCCATGCCGAGCGCGGTCGCGAAGGCCGTCAGCACCTCGCCGCGCACCGCGTCGGGCACGTCGGCCGGCAGGGTCTCCAGCTGCTCGCGGGCCACCGCGGTGGCGCGGGCGACGTGGCCGGCGGCGACGAGCGCGGCGACCGCCCGCGTCACGAGGTCCGCGAGCTCCGTGGCCGCCACGACGACGCCCGGCGCGCCGAGCATCTCGAGCGCGTGCTGGTAGTGCTGCGCGGCCTCGTCGGGCGCGCCGACCCGCATCGCGTCGCCCCCGGCCTCGACGCTGGCACGCACCGCGGTCGTCGGGTCCTGGCCCAGCCGGGCGTGCCGGGCCAGCTCGGCGGCCGTGCCGGCGGCCCGCCCGTCGGCGATCGCCTCGGCGTACGCCGCGTGGAGGCGCACCCGCTCGCCGGGCAGGAGGTCGTCGTACACGGCCTCGCCCAGCAGCGCGTGCCGGAAGACGTAGGAGCCGTCGCTGCGCGGCTCGAGCACGTTCATCTCCACCGCGTGCCGCAGGGCGGCGTCGAGCCGCTCGGGCGCGAGCCCCGAGGCGACGGCCAGCAGCTCGTGGCTGACGCGGCGCCCCGACACCGACGCGACCCGCACGACGCGCGTCGCGTCGTCGTCGAGGCGGTCGAGGCGCACGAGGAGCAGGTCGGCCAGGTCCTCCGGCAGGCCGTCCCCGCCGGCGGCGACGACCAGCTCCTCGGCGAAGAACGCGTTGCCGTCGGCGCGGTCGACGATCGCCGCGATCTCGGCCTCGCTCAGCCGCCCCGCGGGCCGCGAGCGCTGGCGGGCCAGGCCGCGCACGAGGCGGCGCACGTCCGGCGGCGGCAGCGGGTCGACCTGCAGGCGGCGCACGTCGGGCAGCCGGGCCCACTCCGCGACCTGGCGACGCAGCGGGTGCCGGCGGTGCAGGTCGTCGGAGCGGTAGGACACGACGACCGCCACCCGCGCCCCGAAGGGCCGGGTGAAGAGGAAGGAGAGGAGGTCGCGGGTCGCCTGGTCCGCCCAGTGGGCGTCCTCGACCACGACCAGGTACGGCGCGGGCGCGGCCGCCGCCTCGAGCAGCGCGTGCACCGCGGGCAGCAGGTCGCCGCGGGCGAGGCTCGTCGCGTCGTCGGTCTCGCCGGTGCGCATGCGGCGGCCGGGCTGCAGGCGGGCCAGCGCCGGGTGGGTCTCGACGACGGCGGCGACGACCTCGGGGAGGTCGCGCTCGAGCCGGCCGAGGATCTCGGAGAACGGCAGGTAGGGCAGCGCCGAGTCGGCGAAGTCGAGGCAGTGACCGGCGTCGACGCGCCAGCCGTCCGCGACGGCCCGGTCGCGCAGCTCCCGCAGCAGCCGGGTCTTGCCGACACCCGCGTCACCGGCGACGAGCACCGAGGGCGGCAGGTCGTCGGGCGCCGCGTCGCCGGGCGCTGCGGCGACGTCCGGACCGGCAGCGCCGATGCCCAGCCAGGCGCCGAGCTGGTCCAGCTCGGCGCCCCGTCCGACCAGCGCCGAGCCACGGGAGACCACCACGGGTCCCATGATCACCGACGACGGCGCCGGGCGCCGCGTCCGGTCGGGCGGGGAGGGGTTCAGCGGTAGCGGCGGCGACGACGCTCGGCGTCGGGGCGGGTGTCGCGGCGGGGGAGGAAGCGGCGTACCTCCTCGGCGCGGTGGCGGGCCTCGGCGACGAGGTAGTCGGGGGTGGCGAACACGGGGGCCTCCTGCGGGGGCGGGGTCGGTGCGGGTCGGTCGGCTCCCGGCGGGAGCCTGCGCAGCAGGCTCCCGGTCTGAGGTAGCCCCGCACATCGGGCGCGATCCCTAGTCCTCGTCCAGACTCCCCCGCCCACCTCAGGCGAGGTGACCCGGGCCACGCGCGGCCGGCCCGTCGCCGGCCCTGGGACACTGCGGCCATGGAGTTCTCCGAGGTGGTCCGCCGACGCCGGATGGTGCGCCGCTACGCCGACCGGCCCGTCGACCCCGCACTCGTCGACAAGGTGCTCGAGCACGCCACCCGGGCGCCGAGCGCCGGGTTCAGCCAGGGCTGGGCGTTCCTGCGCCTCGACACCCCGGTCGACGTCGCCCGCTTCTGGGAGGTCACCTCACCGGAGCACGCCGACCCCGAGGGCCGCTGGCTCTCGGGGATGCGCACCGCGCCGGTCGTCCTCGTGCCGCTGACGTCGAAGGACGCCTACCTCGACCGCTACGCCGCGCCCGACAAGGGCTGGGCCGACCGCGACGAGGCCCGCTGGCCGGTCCCCTACTGGTACGTCGACGCGGGCATGGCCACGCTGCTCGCGCTCCAGACGGTCGTCGACGAGGGACTGGGTGCCTGCTTCTTCGGCATCACGCCCGAACGCGTCGGCGACTTCCGCGAGGCGTTCGGCGTGCCCGCGTCGTACCAGCCGGTGGGGGCGCTCACCATCGGCCACCGGCACCCCGAGGACACGGGGTCCTCGGGGTCGCCCGCCCGGCGGGAGCGCAAGCCGGTCGCCGACGTGGTGCACCGGGGGTACTGGGGCTCCTGAGCCCCGGCCCGTCGGTCGCGGGCCGGTTCAGGCGTCGACCGCGCGCGCGATCGCGTAGGTCATCGCGACCGCGACGAGCGCGGGCACGGCGACGAGCAGCGGCGCCTCGGCGGCCGCGATGCCGAACCCGATGCTGAGCAGCAGGAGGGCGCCGACGATGCCGGCCCCGACGAGCAGACCGCGCGTGGCCCGGCCGACGCTGCCGCCGCCCCCGGGACGACGCTGCAGGAGCACGGCCACCGCGACGCCGGCGACGAGGCCGACGACGCCGACCGACGACGCGGTCGCGTCGGGCAGCGCGGGGACGGAGACGAGGGCGCCGACCACGAGCGCCAGGACGAGGTGGAGGCCCCGTCGCCCGGCGCCACCGGAGGTGCCCACCTGGCCGCCCACGCGGCCGTCGAGGGTGCTGGAGCTGTTCACTGGACTTCTCCTCTTCTGGGTTGGTCCCCCGCCCCCACGAGCCGGTCCGACGCGGCGGGGGTGCCGCCGGACCAGTGGGCCGTGCAGGCCCGGAGCGTCTCGGTCTGGGCGGCGACGTGCGCCTCGTCGAGGCCGGCGAGCAGGGCCAGCACGTCGTCGTACGGCGTCGCCGCCGCCCGCGCGCCCGTGTCGCGTCCGCGGGCGTCGCGCACCCGGCGGTCGTGCAGGTCGAGCACGAAGGCCGGCACCTCGCCGCCGGTGAGCTGGCGGACCTCGGAGGCCAGCAGCTCGGGGCCGGTCGCGGGCGCCAGCACGGCCAGGCGCGCCAGCACGCGGCGGCGGTCGGCCTCGGCGGCGAACCGCGGGTGCGTGGCCATGCGGAGCAGCAGCGCGTAGCTCATCGTCGGGCGGTGCACGTAGCGGCAGCGTCCCCGGGCGAAGTCGGAGCCCAGCCGCGCCACGACCGCGGCGCGGTGCTCGCGCGCGAAGGTGAGGCAGCGGACGAAGGCGTCGACGAGGGCCTCGGCGTCGGCCGCCGTGCGGTGGCCGCCGCCGGGCACCGTCTCGGGGTCGTCGACCACCACCGGCCCCATCTCCAGACGCAGGTCGTCGCGGCCCGCGCCGCGCACGTGCCAGGCCCGGAAGGGCGAGGTGGAGCCGCGGCGGTAGTCGAGGGCACCGAAGTCGAAGTCGCTGCCCGGGAAGGCCACGCGCAGCAGGCCGGTGGCGGTCACGTCGAGGACGTCGGGGCGGGCGCCGTCGCCGAGCCGCGGGGTGAAGAGCGCCTCGGCGTCGACCACGACCGGACGTCCCTGCGGGTCGGCGAGCAGGTTCTCGTAGTGCACGTCGGTGCCGCGCAGGAGGTGGAGCGCGGCGAGGTGGACGCCGACCATGGCGTGGAAGTCGGGGTGGGGCGCGGCGCCGGGCGCGACGTGCTCCATCCAGCCCGTCCGTGCGCCGCGGTGGAAGGCGGGCCGCGGCAGCTCGAGGCCGGTGGCGCTGCGTCCCAGCCAGGCCGCGAACGCGGCGTACCCCGCCTCGAGGTCCACCGGTCGCGGCTTCACCACCAGGCGCCGGCCGCCGGCGGTGGTGAGGACGAGGACGGTGCGGCCCCCGCCGTGGGCGTCGCCGCCGGGGTCGACGGCCACGACGCGGTCGTCGGGGTCCAGCGCGAGGGACACGCACACGGCGGTCCAGGCGTCCTCGGTCTCCTCGAGGGCGGCGCACAGCGCGTCGAGCCGCTGGGCGGCCAGGCCGCGGGCCCGCGGCAGCAGGTCGGGGTGGCGGGCGTCGACGCGCGCGCGGCCGGCCGGGGACAGCAGGTGGGCCAGGAACGCGGCGTACCGGTCCTCCGGCGTCGCGCCGGGCAGGCGACGGGCGGCGCGGTCCTCGGCCAGGAGGGCCACCAGCGGGCGCACGACCTGCTCGGCGACCGCGGACCGGGCCACCCCGGCCGCGGTGGCGACGACGCGCTCGCGGTCGGCCACGACCGTCAGCGCGTCCAGGCGCTCGGCCGCCCGCGCCACCAGCGGGGCGGCGACGGCCGCGACGAAGGCCCCGAGCACGCCGTCGTCGGGGGTGGAGCACCGGTCCGGGGTCTCCCGAGACCCGACCCCGGACCGGTCGCCGGGTGCCCCGGACCCCGGGTCCGGGGGCAGGTCGGAGGGCAGCGCGTCGGCCCACGCCAGCAGGTCGCCGACCGCCTGCTCGTCGCCGAGCTCGGGGAGCACGCGCGTCCACGTCGCCAGGTCGTCCACCGCGCTCCCCTCCCTCCTCGTCGATCTGTGCTGCGGTCGTCCGCGGTCCCCCCGCGCCCGCGGCCCGCAGCCGCGGCCTCAGAGCCGGGGCAGCAGGACCGTGTCGTGCTTCGAGGTGAGGCAGTGCACCGTCGAGATGCTCGGCATCGTGCCGAGGCTCGCGAGCTGCTCGCCGACGGCCTGCTCGAACAGCTCGTCCTCGATGCTGCCGACGACGTCCTCCAGCGGGTCGCGGACGACGTCCTCGGACGGACGGGCGGTCGGGGTCTGCTGCAGCGCGGTGGTCATCGTTCGTCCCTCCGGTGGTGCGGACCGTCCCGGTGACGGCCCGAGCTCGTCCCTCGACGGTAGGAGCGCGGCGCCCCCGCGGGCATCGGTCGCCGGGGGGATCCGCCGGCGCCGGGATCTCCCCCGCGCGGGGGAGGCGCGGACCTGCGAGGACGGGTACGACGAGACTGTTTTCGACCCCCCGGGGCGGGGAAGGGAGTCCGCCGGCCCACCCGACGGGGGCCGGGACCGACGGGGAGGGGGACCGGGGTGCTGCGGGCACTGCAACGCCTGTACGGCGTCGACCAGGGGTGGACGCGACCGGTGGACGTCCGCAACGCGCTGACGGTCGACCCGGTGCTGGCGCTCGCCCTGGCCGTCGGCGCGATGCTGTCGGTCGAGACGACGCGCAGCCTCGGCACGCTGGACGACTCGGCGCTGGGCCTGCTCGGCACCTACCTCTGGATCGTGCTGCCGGTGCTCACGCTGGCGCTGCGCCGCGTCGCGCCGCTCTTCGTGCTGACCCTGGCGATCTGCCACTACGTCGCCACCGCGGTGGCGGTGCCCGAGGTGTCGGCCGTGTTCGCGCTGCAGGTCTACTACTTCTTCACCCTCTTCAGCGCCGTCGCCTGGTCGGCGCACCGCACCGGAGCGCTGGTGATGACCGTCGTCATGGCGCTCGCGACCGTCTTCTGGGTCCTCTCCGAGGTGCTGCTGCACGACGTGCTCGACCTGCTGCGCACGCTGCCGGAGGTCGGGTCCATCTCGCCGCCCGTGGCCGCGATGGCCCAGGCCGGCATCTCCGCCCTCACCTTCTTCCTCGCCTCGTCCCTCGGGGGCACGGCCGCGTGGTGGTCCGCCCGGCGCGAGGCCCAGGCCCGCGACCGGGGCGTCACGATCGCCGAGCAGGCCGACCGGCTGCGCCAGCGCTCCGTCACCGAGGAGCGGCTGCGCATCGCGCGCGAGCTGCACGACGTCATCGGGCACCACGTCGCGCTCATCGGCATCCAGACCGCGGCGGCCCGCGCCGTCCTGCGCTCCTCCCCCGACCAGGCCGCCGACGCGATGCTGACGGTCGAGGAGATCTCCCGGGGCGCGACGAGCGACCTGCGCCTGCTCCTCAACACCCTCCGCGTGCAGAACGCGGCGGAGGAGGAGGTCGTGCGCGGCGACCTGACGGCCCTGCCCGACCTGCTCGCGACGTACCAGACCCTCGGCCTCGACGTCGACTACGCCCCCGCCGGCGACGTGCGGACCGTCCCGCCCGCGGCGGCGCTGGCGGCGTACCGGGTCGTGCAGGAGGCGCTCACCAACGTGGCCCGGCACTCGCGGGCCCGGTGCGCGCGGGTGGACCTGGCGGTCGACGGCGGTGCCGGGCCGGGTGCCGGTCGCCTCGACCTGCGGGTGAGCGACCCGGGCCCGGCGCGCAGCGAGCCGACCTCGGGGTCGCAGATGGGCGTGGTGGGGATGCGCGAGCGGGTGCTGCTGCACGGCGGCGACCTGGAGGTCGGACCGAGCGACGAAGGGGGGTTCGTGGTGGCGGCACACCTGCGGTGGGACGACGCCACGGCACACGCATGAGCGACACACCGACGACATCCACCGGGCCCGTGCGGGTGCTGCTGGTGGACGACCAGAAGCTCGTGCGCGCCGGGTTCGCGCTGCTCTTCAGCGTCGACCAGCGGCTCACCGTGGTCGGTGAGGCCGCGGACGGCGAGGCGGCCGTCGCCGCCGTCGCCGAGCTGGCGCCCGACATCGTGCTGATGGACATCGAGATGCCCCGCCTCAACGGCATCGAGGCCACCCGGCGGATCGCCGCCACGAGCGACGCCAAGGTGCTGATGCTGACCACCTTCGGCGACGAGGAGCGCGTGCTCGCCTGCCTCCAGGCCGGCGCCGTCGGCTTCCTGCTGAAGAACACGGACCCCGCCCACCTCACCGACGCGGTGCTGGCCACCGCCGCCGGCCACAGCCTCCTGGCCCCCGAGGTCACCCGCCCGGTCATCACGCGCGGGCTGGAGCGCTCGAGCACCGACCAGGTCGCCATCTCCCCCGCCAACCAGGCGGCGCTCGACCAGCTGACCGAGCGCGAGCGCGAGGTGCTGCGCCACGTCGCGCACGGCCGCTCCAACAGCGAGATCGCCGCGGAGCTCTTCGTGGGGCCCGCGACGGTCAAGACCCACGTGTCGGCGTGCCTGGCCAAGCTGCAGCTGGTGAACCGCGTGCAGCTCGTCGTCTTCGCCTTCGAGTCGGGGTTCATGGCCGCCGGCTCGGACTGAACGGCCGCCGGCCCGCAGAGCGGCCGGCGGCCCGGATCTCCGTCGCGCGGCCGATGCGCCGCCCGCCTCCCCCTGCCTAGGTTCGAGGGCCACCACCGTCGGCCCACCCGGTCGCCGGGCCCGCCGACCCAGAGGGGAGCGGCCGCCAGCGGCCGACAACGTGCACCCGACCCGCATCCAGGTCCGCGCCACGACCGGACCCGCGACGACCCCGTCCCTCGAGGACGAGCTGGTCGCGGCGGGCCCTGCCGTGGCGGCCGACCCGGGGCGGGCGCCGGCGGAGGTACGCCGCTGGCTGCGGACGCTCTGGGCCGTGGGCGCCTGGCTGCGCGGCCGCCACGACGCGGTCGCCGACGCCACCTCGCCGGCACCCCCCGCGCCCGAGCGCCCCACCTGGACGCGGCCCGCGGCGCTGCCCGCGCCGTACCGGGTCTCGCTGGAGCACTGGGCGGACGCCCTCGCCGCCGGCGGCACCGCACTGCAGGGCCCCCTCGGCCTCGACCGGCTGCACGCGCAGCCCTCCGGTGTCGTGCTCGTGCGCGTCACCGCCCACCTCCTGGGTGACCCGGCCGCGGACGTCGGCGGCGTGGTCGGCGACCTCGCGCGGCTGCAGTGGTACGTCGAGGCCGCGGGCCGCCCGGCGGGCACCCTGCAGCGCCTGACGGCCGCGTTCACCACCGGCTACCGCGGCCTGCCGCCCGACGCCCGGCTCGACGAGTCCGCCCTGCGGCGGGCGGTCGCGCTCCGCGTCGGGCACCGCGCCGGCGAGCCCGCTCCCCCGCCCGGCGGGGACGACGGCGCGGCCCCCGTGCGGGCCCTCGTCGAGCGGGCCTGGCTGCTCGAGGACTGAGCGGCGGAGACGGGGCGACCCGGCCTCCCCCGCGCGGCGGAGACAGGGCCCGTGTCCACCCCCCGCAGGGCCCAGAAATCCCCCGCGACACCTCGCCCGCGCGGCCGATGTGCGTCCCCCCACGGGTTGGCAGGTTGGTGCTCACCACAAGGCATCCGGAAGCAGCGAGCAAGAGCAGGACCTCATCCAGCCGATCGCCCGGAGACGCGTGGATCCATCACCCACACATCCCTCGGAAGGGGAAACCTCATGAAGAGCATCGACTGGATCGAGGAGATCGACGAGCAGTCGTTCGACAACGAGGTGTTCGGCGCCTGCACGACGAACACGTTCTCCCTCAGCGACGCCTACGGCAACACCGGCGGCTGGTGCACCCTCTCGCAGGAGTGCATGGCCTGGTGCCCCTGAGCGGCCCGCACCACCCGCTCCACCACCAGCAGGACCGCACCACCGGCACCACCCGTCCACCACATCCAGCACTCCCAGCACGGAAGGAACAGCCACGATGAAGAAGAACCTGGAGCTCGGCCGCTACACCGACGAGGAGCTCGTCGAGCTGACCGAGGGCGACGCGCAGGGCGGCGGCACGCCGACCGTCGTGATCAGCGTGATCTCGGCCTACGTGTCGACGAACAGCTGCCCCACCACGTCCTGCACGGACGAGTGCTGAGGCACCTCGCCCGCCCGTGAGCCGCCGGCACCAGCCGCCGCGACCGCCCCACCCACCAGCCGACGCCGAGAGGGCCGCCATGTCTGCCACGTTCTACCCCGAGCTGACCTCGAGCGAGGTCGACGAGATCATCGAGCCGCTGGCGGACCTGCGGCTGGACCTGCGCGACGAGCACGTCCTCGACGCGCTGCCGCCCCGGCGCCTGCCCCTCGACTCCTTCGGCGAGGGTGCCGAGACCTACACGTTCGCCCGC
This sequence comes from Nocardioides sp. ChNu-99, assembly GCF_029493445.1. NCBI lineage: Bacteria > Bacillati > Actinomycetota > Actinomycetes > Propionibacteriales > Nocardioidaceae > Nocardioides > Nocardioides sp. ChNu-99. Next base: position 10,190 of record NZ_JAHWBL010000043.1, read on the forward strand.
ATCAGCGAGGCCGTCTCCGCGCACGTCTACACCACGCTGTGGGACCCCGACCTCGACGTGCACCTCGCCGACCCCGCCGCCTTCCGCGCGCAGGTCGAGCTCGTGCTCGTCCGCGACTTCTTCGACCTGGCGGTCCGGCCGCTGGCCGACCTCCTGGTGCCCCGCGAGGGCGTCGACTCGGCCGAGGCCTACCGCCGCTTCTGCGCCGAGCAGCTCGCCTACCGCCTCCGCCCGCTCGCCCTCGCCCACCCGGTGACCTGGTCGCGCGTCGGCACCCGCCTCGAGCGCCGCATGGCGGCCGTCGCCGAGACGGTGCGCCGCGTCGTGGCCGACGCCGACGACGTGCACCGCCACCTCGGCGTCGCCCCCGCCCGCATCGCGGGCCTCAGCCTCGCGGGCGACACGCACGCCAGCGGCCGGTCGGTCTCCGTGGTCACCCTCGAGGGCGGCGTCCGGGTGGTCTACAAGCCCCGCCCCGTCGACGCCGAGGCCGCGTACGCCGACCTCGCCCGCCGCTGGAACGCGCTGGTCGGCACCGACCTGCAGGCCGCGTCCGTGCTGGCCCGCGACGGCTACGGGTACGTCGAGTTCGTCGAGGCCACCCCGGGCGCCGAGCCCGACCTCGACGCGATCGGCGAGCTCGCGGCGGTGCTCTACGCGCTCAACGCCCGCGACATGCACTTCGAGAACATCCTGGCCACCGCGCGGGGACCGGTGCCCGTCGACCTCGAGACCCTCCTGCACCCGCAGCGCCACAAGGCCCGCGGCCTCGTCGAGACCGACCTCTCGGCGTACCGGAAGATGGACACCTCGGTCTTCGCGATGGGCGTGCTGCCGATGGTGATGGCCCGCGCGGACCGCGACGGCTACGTCGACGTCGGGTTCCTCGGCGGCGGCGAGGCGCGCGGCTCCGGCCCGTTCCGCCGCTTCGCGGTCGAGCACCCGTTCCGCGCCGAGGTGCGCGTGCACTGGGACGGTCGTCGCGCCCCCGAGCCGCAGCGCCGCGAGGAGCTGCCGCGCGACGCGCAGCGCCGCACCATCGACGCGATCACCGCGATGACCGACGGCTTCGCCCGCGCCTACGCGCAGGTGCTCGCCCACCGCGAGGAGTTCCGGGCGCTCGTCGTCGAGCTCTTCGGCACCGCCCGCCTGCGCTACGTGCACAACGCGACGGTGCAGTACGAGCAGTGCCTGCGCACCCTCACCGGCGCCGCGACCGGCGCCGACCCGCGCCTCGCCGCGAGCCTGCTCAAGCGCATCGCCATCGCGAGCCGCGGCGCCGACCACCGCCTCGTCGCCTCCGAGTGCACCCAGATGTGGGACACCGACGTGCCCTACCTCCTCGTGCGCGCCGACCAGAGCCACCTGACCGCGGCCCACGACCCCACGCCCGTCGCCGACCTCGTGGCCAGCCCGCTGGCCCAGCAGCAGCGCAAGCTCGACCGGCTCGGCGAGCGCGACCTGGCCGAGCAGCTGCAGCTCATCCGCATCGCCCTGAGCGCCAAGCTGCCCGACCCGCACGGCATGTACGACGCCGCCGCCGTCTTCGCGCCCGCCGCGCCGGCTGCCCCGGCCGCCCCGGCCGCCCGTCGTACGACGGACCGCGGCGCCCTGCGCGACCTCGCCGCCCGCCTCGCCCACGAGATCGCGGACGAGCAGGTCGAGGACCGCTACCCGCACCTGCCCCACACGTGGGTCGGACCGGTCGCGTCGTCGGACTCCGAGCGCCCCTGGCCCCCCGGCGTGCTGGGCTACGACCTCTACACGGGGCGCACGGGGCCGGCCACGACGCTGGCCGCTGCGGGCGTCGTGCTCGGCGAGGAGCGGTTCGTCGCCGCCGCCCGCCACGTGTTCGACCCGGTGGCGCGCATCCTGGCGGCCAACTCCTACGAGTCCCGCAGCCTCGCGGCCGCCGGGCAGGGCGCCTACAACGGCTTCGCCGGCGCCACCTGGGGCATCTGGCAGGCGGGCCGCCTGCTGGACGACCCCGCGCTGCTCGACGCCGCCCGCACGGCCCACGCGCTCGTGCCCACCGGTGACGTGCACGACGGCTGGTTCGACGTCGTCGCCGGCGGTGTGGGCCGCTGGCTCGTGCTCGGCGACGACGCCGTCACCGGCCCCGAGGGACCGGGCGGCCGCGCGCCCGACCAGGTCGCCGAGGCCGTGCTGCACGCGCTCGGCACCGACCTGCCGGGCCGGCTCGCCGCCTCGGGTCTCGCCCACGGCGTCTCCGGCCTGCTGCTGCTGGCGGCCCGCGCGCTGGCCGCGACCGGCCACGAGCCGGCCCGGGACCTGGCGGTGCGCTGCCACGACGAGCTGCTGAGCGGGTTCCGCACCGCGGGGCAGGACGCGGCGTTCCCCCTGCGCACCAACCGCGCCGGCGTCGAGAACCACACGGACAGCTGGTGCAACGGCTCGGCGGGCACGCTCGTCGCGCTCGCCGAGGCGGTGCGCGTCGGCGCCCTGCCCGCCGGCGTGCTCGAGGCCCCGCTCGCCGGGATCCGGGCGAGCAGGGTCGCCACCTCCCTCACGCTGTGCCACGGCGCGCTGGGGCTGCGCGACGCGCTCGGCCTCGTCGGCGCCGCCGCGCCCGGCACCCCGGCCGCCGCGGAGGCCGACCGGCTCCGCGGCGACCTCGACAGCTACCTGGGCGCCGACCTCGTCGAGCGGCGCCTGGCCGACCCGCTCATCCGCTACAACCAGAGCCCGGGGCTGATGACCGGTCGCGCCGGCGTGCTGTGGCACCTGCTCGACCGGGTGGAGCCGGGTGTGCTCGCCTCGCCGCTGGCCTTCGCGCGCGGCATCACCGGGGCGACGGCGTGAGCGCCGCCGGCCTGGCGCTGCCGCGGCTGCGGCACCGCGTCCCCACCACGCTGCAGGTCACGCAGACCGAGTGCGGCCTCGCGGTCGCCCGCTCGGCGCTCGCCCACCACGGCCGCGAGCTGTCGATGACCCGGCTGCGGGAGGTGCTCGAGCCGGGCCGCGACGGCCTCGGCATGCGCCAGATCAAGGCGGTGCTGGAGAGCCAGGGCATGGAGTGCTCGATGCTGCGGGTGCGGCACGTCGACGGGCTGAACGCCCTCGAGGGCCCCTTCATCGCGCACTGGAAGGGCTACCACTTCGTCGTCGTCGAGTCGGTCGACCGCCGCGGCGCCGTGCTGATGGACCCGATGGTCGGCCGCGTGCGGGTGCCCCGCGACGAGCTGGAGCGCGACTTCTCCGAGTTCGTGCTGACCTTCGCGCCCGGCCCGGCGTTCACTCCCGAGCGGCGGCCGTTCGCCGCCGCGTGGCGCGGCAAGCCGCTGTGGCCCGAGGCCTCCGCCGGCGGGTTCGCGCTGCTCGGGCTGATGAGCGTCGTGGCGTTCGGCTTCACCTTCGCCATCCCGGTGCTCACCAAGGAGCTCGTCGACGAGATCGTGCAGCCCGGCTCCGGCCTGGGCGCCGCGCTCGGCACCGTCGCGATCCTCGCCGTCGGGTTCGCGCTCGTGCAGGTGGTCCGCACGTACGCCGCGACCGCGCTCGTCTGCCGTGTGTCCTGGCAGCTGCTCGAGCGGGCGTTCTCCCACCTGCTGCGGCTGCCGCTGCGCTACTTCATGGTCCGCCCGCCGGGCGAGCTGATGTACCGCCTCAACAGCCTCAACCAGGTGCGCGACATCATCGCGACCCGCCTCATGCAGGGCGCCATCGACCTGCTGACCTCGATCGTGCTGGTCGGCTACGTCTTCTGGGTCTCCCCGCAGCTCGGCGCCGTCGTGCTCGGCTGCTACCTCGTCGTGGTCGTGCTGCTGGCCGCCAGCCAGAAGCTGGTGCGCAGCGCGACCGACGACGAGGTCCACCACGCCGGCAAGGTGCAGAGCATCCAGCTCGACGCCACCGTCTCGGTCGCCAACCTCAAGATCGGCGGCTACACCGAGACGTTCCTCGACGAGTGGCGCGACAGCTACCGCTCCATGCTGGCCGCGATGCGCCGCCGCATGCGGGTGCAGCAGGGCTGGATCGGCTCGACCGTCGCCACCATCCAGGCGCTCGGCCCCCTGACCGTCATGCTCATCAGCCTCTCGTGGGTGCAGGCCGGCACCATCACGCTCGGCGAGGCCGTCTCGGTGCAGGGCGTCGCCGCCCTCGTCTTCGGCCTGGGCCTCGCGGTCTACCAGGGGCTGATGGAGATCACCGTCGCCTCGCGCTACCTCGAACGCTCCGAGGACATCTACGACTACGCCCCCGAGGCCGACCCCGGCACCCGCGAGCGGCTGCCCCACGCCGGCATCACCCTCGACGGCATCGGCTACCGCTACACCGACCACTCCCCCGACGTCCTCACCGACGTCTCGCTGGAGATCGCCCCGGGCGCCAAGGTCGCCCTCGTCGGCGAGTCGGGGTCGGGCAAGACCACGCTGGGCAAGATCCTCTGCAGCCTCTACGCCCCCACCTCCGGCGGGGTCCGGTACGGCGGGGTGCCCCGCGAGGAGCTCTCCCTGGCGGCCCTGCGCAGCAAAGTGGGCTACATCCCGCAGGAGGGCTACCTCCACAACAAGACGGTGGCGGAGAACCTGGTGCTCGGCACCGACCTGACCGAGGAGGACGCCATCGCGGCCTGCCGCGCGCTGCCCTTCATGGGCTTCGTCGACGGCCTCCCGATGGGCTACCACACGGTGGTCTCGGAGATGGGCACGAACTTCTCCGGCGGCCAGCGCCAGCGGGTCGCGATCGCCAAGGCACTCCTGCGCCGCCCCCGCATCCTCGTGCTCGACGAGGCGACCTCCGCGCTCGACAACGAGAACCAGCGCCTGGTGCACGAGGCCATCGCGGAGATGAGCTGCACGCAGGTCGTCATCGCCCACCGGCTCTCCACCGTCGTCGACGCCGACCAGATCGTCCTGCTCGAGGACGGTCGGGTCACCGAGGTCGGCACCCACCTGGACCTGACCGCCCGGGACGGCGCGTACGCGCGCATGTTCCTCAGCTGAGGAGGCACCCGCTATGGACACGATCACCGAGACCGTCGTCGACGTCCTCGCCCCGGTGCTGCACCGCGAGCTCGCCGCGTCCTCCTCCACCGACGGCACCGACGGCACCGGCCCGCGGGGCGAGCGGGCCGGCGTACCGGACGCGGTGGTGCACGACGCGGCCCGCGCCCTGCTGCTGGCCCGGGTCGCCAGCCTGGTCAGCCGCGTGACGGTGGTCGAGTTCCACGCCTTCCGCGAGGCCCGCGGCTGGCCCGCGGACCCTGCCTCGACCCGCGCCATGGAGGCCTGGACCGCCGGCTTCGACGCGGCCGAGGTCGCGGGCTGGTTCGAGCGCTACCCGGCGCTCGCCACGCTGCTCGACCGGGTCGCGGCGAACACGGGCCGCGCGGTGGCCGAGGCGGCCGACCGGGTGGTGGCCGACCGCGACGCGCTCGTCGCCGCCGGCATGCTCCCGGCCGACGCCGGCCCGCTCGTGCGGCTCGCCCACCTCGACTCCGACCCCCACCGCGGCGGCCGGATGGTGATGGGCCTGACGTTCGCCTCCGGGGCGCGGCTCGTCTACAAGCCGCGGACCCTGGCGGGCGACGCGGCGCTGCGCGCGTGCCTGCGCCTGATCTCCCGCGACCTGCCCCACGACCTCACCGCCTGCGTCCCGGCGGCGCTCGACCGCGGCACGCACGGGTGGCAGGAGCACGTCGTACCCGCCCCGGCGGCCGACCACCGCGACGCCGACACCTACTACTGGCGCTTCGGGGCGCTCGCTGCGCTGCTCGGCCCCATCGGCGCCACCGACCTGCACGAGGAGAACGTGATGGCCGTGCGCGACCGGCCCGTCCTCGTGGACCTCGAGACGGTGCTGCACGCGGAGCGCTCGACGGGCTCGCTCGACGTGGCCGACGGTCTCGGCGACCGGGTGCGGCGCTCGGTCGCAGGGACCCTGATGTTCCCGCAGCGCATGCCGACGGGGCCCTACTCCGTCGTGCTCGGCGGCGTCGGCATCCCCTACGACCAGGAGTCGTCGCGCACCGAGTTCGTCGTCGAGGACGGCGGCACCGACGGGGTCGACATCGCGCGGCGCACCTACACGTTCCTGCGCCGTCAGCACGTGCTCGCCTTCGCGGACGGCCGGGTCAGCAGCGTGCTCGACCACTACGCGGCGCTGCAGGACGGGTTCACCGCCGGCTACCGCAGCGTGGTCGCGCACCGCCGGGAGATCCTCGGCCACCTCACCGCACGGCCGTTCACGCTGCGCCAGATCGTGCGGCCCACCGGCACCTACGCGCGCCTGCTCAACGCCGCCACCCACCCCGACCTGCTGCGCGACCCCGCCGAGCTCGACCGGTTCCTCGCCCGCCTCCAGCCGCCGCTGGGCCTCAAGCTGCCCCACGTCGCGCGCTTCATCGCCGAGGTCGAGCGCGCCTCGCTGGCCGAGGGCGACATCCCCTACTTCACCGTCGACAGCGACGACTACCGGCTGCTGGGCGAGGACGCACGCTCCGTGCCCTTCACCGACCACACGCCCGCCGACTGGGCGTGGCTGGGCCTGCGGGACATGAGCGAGGACGACCTGCTCTTCGAGCGCCTCCTCGTCGAGGACGGGATGTCGGAGATGCGCCGTCTGCGCGCCCGGGCCGCCGAGGCCGAGGGGGCCGACACCGCTGGCGCGCCCCGCGACACGCTGCCGGTCGACGTGGCGCCCCTGGTGTCCGGACCGGGCGCGGCGGGCGGCATCGACTGGCGGCCGGTGCGCGCGCTGCTGCGCCGCGCGGCCGTGCGCACCCCCGGCGTGGACGGCGCCCAGCGCGGCTGGGTGACGGGCCTGCACGCCGACTCGCTGCCCACCTACGACATCGGCTCGGCCGTCGCGCTGCACGACGCCGGCGGCATCGGGGTGTTCCTGGATCGCGCGGCGCGGGCGGAGGGCCCCCTGGACACGACCGACGAGCTCGGGGAGGTGCGCCGCGGCCAGGCCGCGCTGGTGCGCCGCTACCGCGAGTCGCTCGAGCAGCTGCCGCTCTCGGTGATCTCCGGGCGGGCCTCGCTGGCGTACGGCGCGCAGCTGACCGCCCCGGGCGCCGCGGGTGTGCTGCCCCTCGTCGAGGCCGCGCTCGGCCTCGACGGCCGCGGCGGACTGGACGCCGAGCGCCTCGCAGCCGACGACCTGACCCGTGGGCTCCCCGGTGCCGGACTCGTGCTCGCCGGCGACCCGGCGATGCCGCTCGCCACGCTGGAGCGGGCGCTGGCCGCGACGGCGCGGCACGGCGTACCCGACCGTGCGGAGCACGACCTGGCCCACGGCACGCTCGGCGTGCTGTGGGCGCGCGCCGCGATGGCGCGCCGCCTCGGCGACGAGCGGGAGCTGCGGCGAGCGGTCGACGGCGTGCTCGCCGTCGCCGCGGTCGACCCGCCGCGCTCCGCCCGCGGCTGGTGCAGCGGCGCCGCCGCCCTCGCGCTCGTGCTGGCCGAGACGGTCGACGAGCACCAGGACGTCACCCGCCTGCGCCACCTCGCCGAGCGCGCCGCGGCCCCGCTGGTCGCCTCCGCCGGGCCGGTCGACCTCAGCGTCTGCCACGGCGCGGCGGGGGTCGTGCAGGTGCTCCTCCACGTGGCGCAGCGCCTCGACGCCTCCTGGGCCCTCGACCTGGCCGACGCGTGCTGGCGCTCGAGCGCCCACCACGCCGCGGAGCACGGGTTCTTCACCGGTGACCGGGCCAAGACGGCGGTGCTGGGCTACTTCCACGGCTGGGCGGGCATCGCCGACACCGCGCTGCTGCTCGAGCTCGCCCGGCGCGGCGAGCGGCCGTGGGTGCCCGCGGCGCTGCAGGTCGCGCCGTACCTGGTCGTCGACGAGCCGCGCCCGGCGCGTCCGGTCGCGACCCGCGAGGGGAGCCGGTGATGGACCGCGTCTCGGTGATGCTCGGCGCCCAGCTCGACGGGCTCGGCCCGCTGGCGCAGGCCGCGACGCTGGCGGAGGAGCGCGACGTGCGCCTCTGGCTCGGCCAGTCGTTCCAGCTCGACTCCCACGACGCGCTCACGGCGCTCGCCGGGCGCGGCCACCACGTGCGGGCCGGGCTGGCCGTCGCGGTCGCACCGCTGCGCACCCCGTTCGACGCCGCGCTGCGGGCCCGGGGCGTGGCGGCGCTGAGCGAGCGGCCGTTCTCCGTCGCCTACGGCATCGGTACGGCGAGCGCCGCCGCCGCCCTGCGCGGCGGCCCGCTCGAGCGTCCGGGCAGCTGGGTGCGCGACTACGCCCGCGAGGTGCGGGCGCTGCTCGACGGCGACGCCGCAGCGACGGGGATGGCGCCGTACCCGCTGGCGAGCCCGCCGGTCGAGGTCGGGCTCGGCGTGCTGCGCCCGCGGATGGCCCGGCTGGCGGGGCAGGTGGCGGACTTCGCGGTGACGTGGCTGGCGCCGACGGCGTACCTCGCCGACACCGTGCTCCCCGGCCTCGAGCAGGGGGCCGCGGAGGCCGGCCGCCGGCGCCCGCGGCTCGTGTCGGTGGTGCAGGCGGCGGTCGCCCGCCCCGGCCGCGTGGCTCCCCGCCTGGCGGCGATCGCGTGCAGCACCCACCTCGGACTGCCGCACTACCAGGCGATGCTGCGCTCCGCCGGCGTGCCGATCGAGGGACACCCCGCGCGCGACCTGCGCGCCGCCGTCGGCCACGGGCTCTTCACCTACGGCTCGCCGGCCGACGTCGCCGAGGTCGTCGCGGAGCACCGCCGCCTCGGCGTGGACGAGGTCGTCGTCAACGTGGGTGCCGTCGCCGTCGAGCACGGCGCCGCCGCGGCGGTCGCCGACCTCGCCGAGGTGCTCGACGCCTGCGGCGCGGAGGCGTCGTCGGGGAGGGACGTGGCGTGAGCTCCCCCGGCCCGGCACCCGGCCCGGCACCCGTCCTGGAGCTGCGGGGCGTCGCGCAGCACTACCCCGGCCGTGTCGCGCTCGACGGCGTCGACGCCACCGTCGCGCCGGGGACGCTGCTGGGGCTGCTGGGCCCGAACGGCTCGGGCAAGACGACGCTGCTGCGCGTGCTCCTCGGGCTCGAGCGGCCCACCGCCGGCGCCGCGCTGGTCGGCGGCCGCCCGCTCGCCCGCGTCGCGCGGCCCGCCGAGGTCGTCGGTGCGCTGCTCGACTGCGGCTGGTTCCACCCCCGCCGCTCCGGGCGCGACCACCTGCGGTGGATGGCCCGCGCCGCGGGCCTGCCCCGGGCGCGCGTCGAGGAGGTGCTCGACACCGTCGGTCTCGCCGACGCCGCGGGCGAGGCGGTCGAGCGCTACTCGCTCGGCATGCGCCAGCGGCTCGGCCTCGCGGGCGCGCTGCTGGGCGACCCGCCCGTGCTCGTCCTCGACGAGCCGTTCAACGGGCTCGACCACGCGGCCACCCGCTGGCTGGCGGAGCTGGCCGCCGCGCGTGTCGCGGCCGGCGGCACCGTCGTCCTCTCCTCCCACCAGCTCGCCGAGCTCGAGCCCCTCGTCGACCGCGTGCTCGTGCTCGGCCGCGGACGCGCGCTCTTCGACGGGCCCGTCGCCGAGCTGGTGGCCGGCACGACGACCGCCGTCGCCGTCCGCCTCCTCGACCCCGTGCGGGACGAGGAGGCCGCCCGGCGCGCCCTGCACATCGCCGGGCTGCGCCCCGAGGTGGGGCCCGACGGCAGCTGGCTGCTGCCGGGCGCCGGGCTCGACGCGGTCGCGACGGCGCTGGCGGGCGCCGGCGTACCCGTGCGGGGCATCGAGGAGCGGGGCGGTGGGTTGGGCGCGGCGTACGCCGACCTCGTCCGCGGCGCCACGCTGCCCGGCACCCCCGCCGTCCACCCACCCACCCCCACGAGCGCCGGGAGCGAGCGATGACGGCGACCTGGACCCCGCGACCGGCGCCGAGCCCGGGCCGCGTGCTGCGCGACCACCTCGCGGCCGAGCTCCTGAAGGCGACCTCGACCCGGCTGCTGACCCGCGGCGTCGGCCTCGCCCTGGCGCTCCCGCCCGTCCTGGCCGCGCTGCTCGGCGCGGCGATGGGCTCGCGGGAGAGCTTCTGCGCGACGCCCGGCAACGAGTGCCGGAACACGCTCGCGCTGCCCGACGAGACGGTGGCGACGATCGGGGTGCTCGGCGACGGCGTGCCGGGGGCCGGCCTCGCCGTGCTGACGGTGCTGGCCGCCGTGCTGCTGCTCGCCGAGGTGCGCACGAACACGCTGAGCACCGCGTTCCTCGTGACCCCGCGGCGGCTGCCCGTCGTCCTCGCGAAGATCGCGCTGGTCGTGCTCGTCGTGGTGCCGACGACGTTCGTCGCGACGCTGGCCTCGGGGGTGGTCTTCGACGTCGTCGCGGGGCCCGCCGCCGCCCGTGTCGAGCCGCTGTCGGCCGCCGCGATCGGCGTCGCGGCCCGCACCACCTCCGTCGTCCTCGCGTTCTCGCTCATGGCGCTGGGCGTCGCGGCCCTCACCCGCCACGCGGGCGTGACCCTCGGCCTCGTCGTCGCGTGGCCCGCGTTCGTCGAGCCGCTCGTGCCCGCGGTGCTGCCGCACGGGGAGCACCTGGCGCGGTTCGGGCCGTTCGCGAACGCGCTGGAGGTCGTCGGCACCGGCAGCGGGGTGGTGCCGTGGGGCGCCGGCGTCAGCGCGGCGTACGTCGGGGTGGTCGCCGTCGTGCTGCTCGGTGCGGGCGTCGTGCGGCTGCTGCGCGTCGACCTGGCGCGCACGACCTGACGCCCCCGCCCGCCCGGCCCCCGCCGGTCCGGGCGAACCCGCCCGCGTGGCCCGTGCGGGCGCTACGGTGCCGCGCAGGGAGGGCACCATGACGCAGGACGCGCAGCAGGCGCACGCAGGACCAGCACCATCCGCACGACCCGAGGACGACCCGGCGGTCGCGGCGCTGCGCGCGCTCGTGCGCGTCCCCACGGTCTCGCGGCGCGCCCCCGACACCGTCGAGCCGGGCGTGTTCGCGCGGCTGCACGACGAGCTGGCGACGCACTTCCCGCTGCTCCACGAGCACCTCGAGCTCGTGCGGGTGGGCGGTGACGCGCTGCTGTTCCGCTGGCGGGGCACCGGCGGGGGCCCGGCCGTCGTGCTGATGGCCCACCTCGACGTGGTCCCCGTCGACGGCGAGGCGCCGTGGACCCACCCGGCGTTCGACGCCGTGGTCGCCGACTCCCCGGAGGGCCGGGCGGTCTGGGGCCGCGGCACGCTGGACGACAAGGGCAGCGTCGTCGGCGTCTGCGCCGCGGTCGAGCGGCTGCTGGCCGAGGGCTTCACGCCGGCCCGCGACGTCTGGCTGTCGTTCGGCAGCGACGAGGAGGTCTCGGGCACGACGGCCCAGGCCGCCGTCGACCACCTGCGCGACGCCGGCGTCGCACCCTGGTTCGTGCTCGACGAGGGCGGGGCGGTGGCGGGCGGCGCGTTCCCCGGCGTCACGACCCCGATGGCCGTCGTCGGGGTGAGCGAGAAGGGCACGACCCTGTTCGAGGTGCGCGCCACCGGCCGGGGCGGGCACTCCTCCACGCCGGCGCGCAACGGGCCGACCGCCCGCGTCGCCCGGGCCGTCCTGGCCATCGACCGGGCGCCGATGCCGGCACGCCTGCCCGCCCCGGCGATCGAGCTGTTCCGCCGCCTGGCCCCGCACGCCCCGGCGCCCCTGCGGGTCGCGCTCGCCGCGGCGGGCGGGCGGCTGACGCCCCTGCTCACCCGCGTCCTCGCGGCCGCCGGCCCCGAGGCCGCCGCGCTGACGCGCACGACGCTGGCGACCACGATGCTGTCCGGCTCGCCCGCGCCCAACGTGATCGCGTCGACCGCCACGGCCGTCGTCAACGCCCGCATCCTCGTCGGCGACACCGTGGCGAGCGTGCACGAGCACCTGCGCCGCGTCGTGGGCGACCACGCCGAGGTGAGCGTGCTGGAGCCGGGCGAGCCGAGCCCGGTGTCGCCGTACGCGGACGACCCGGCCTTCGCCCTCCTCGAGACGACGACGGCGGAGGTGTTCCCCGAGGCCGTGCCCACGCCGTACGTGATGATGGCGGCCACCGACTCGCGGCACTTCACCGCGATCTGCGAGCGCGTCTACCGCTTCGCGCCGTTCCCGATGAGCAAGGCGCAGCGCGAGGCCATCCACTCCTACGACGAGCGCCTCACCGTCGAGGGGCTGTTGCGGGGCGTCGACTGGTACGCCGCCCTCCTGCGCGGGCTGCCCGCGTGAGCGCCGCGCGCCCGGGGGCCCGGGCGGGAGCCCCGAGCGGCACCTCGCCCCTCGTGCCTGGCCTGTGGGCGATCGTCGGCTTCCTCGTCGCCGTCGAGCTGGCCAGCGGGGTGCTGCAGGGCTACTACACGCCGATCTTCTCCGACATCGCCGACCACCTCGGGATCCCCGAGGGCGACGTCAACTGGTTCGAGGCCGCGCAGCTGATGGTCTCCGCTCTCGCGGTGCCGCTGCTGGCGCGGCTCGGCGACCTGTGGGGCCACCGCAACGTGCTGCTCGTCTCGACGGCCGTCACGGCGCTGGGCTCGTGGATGCTGGCGTTCTCGCCGGGTTTCTGGACGTTCCTGGTGGGCTGGGCGCTGCAGGGCGCGTACGTCGTGTGGCTGCCCGTCGAGGTCGCGATCATCCACCGGCGCACCTCCGCAACGCGCGAGCAGGACCGGCTGACCCGGCGCGCCGCCGCGGTGCTCGTGGCGGCGCTCGAGGCGGGCGTCATCGTGGGCGCGCTGACGAGCGGTGCGCTGGTCGAGGCCACGTCGATGCCGGTGCTCCTGGCCCTGCCCGCCGTCGCCGTGACGCTCTGCTTCGTCGTCATCTGGTTCGGCATCGAGCGCGACCCGGGCGTCGCGACCGGCGGCTACGACTTCCGCGGGCTGGGCCTGCTCACCGTCGTGCTCGGCCTGGTGATGGCCGGTCTCGTCGTGGTGCGCCTCGAGGGCGTCGGCTCACCCTGGCCGTGGCTGCTGCTGCTCGCGGGCGCCGCGTTCCTGGGGCTCCTGGTGCGCGTCGAGGCGGCCACCCCGGAGCCGCTGGTGGACGTGCGGCTGCTGGCGACGCCCGGCCAGTGGCCGGTGCAGCTGACCGCGTTCCTGTTCGGCATGAGCGTGCTCGGCGCGCAGATCCCGCTGTCGACCTTCGCGCGCGCCGACCCCGAGGAGGTCGGCTACGGCCTCGGGGTGGACGCGGCCACCGTCTCGACCTTCGTCGGGGTGTACGTCGTGACGATGCTCGTCGGCGCGCTCCTGCTGCCCCTCGCCACGCGGCTGCTCGGCCCCCGCGGGGCGATGGTCGGCGGGCTGCTGCTGGTGGCGCTGGGCTACGGGCTGTTCCTGCCGCTGCACGGCTCGGTGACCGAGATGCTCACCAACCTCGGCATCGCCGGGCTCGGCTCGGGCCTGCTCGTCGCCGCCCTGCCCGCGGCGGCCGCCGCCGCGGCGCCGCCCGACCGCACGGGGTTCGCGACCGGCATGACGAACGCGACGAAGACCGTCGGCGGGGCCATCGCCTCGGCCGTCTTCGCGATCGCCCTGACCGCGACGGGCTCGCTGGACGAGCCGGGCGTGGGCGCGGCGCCCCTGTCGGGCTACCTCACGGTCTGGGGCCTGTGCTCGGGGAGCGCGCTGCTCGCGGCGCTGGCCCTGCTCGCCGTACCCCGGGCGGGAGCGCCGACCGCGTCGACCGCGTCGGCCGTGACGCACACCACGGCCGCTGCACAGGCCCCGCACAGGTAGAGCCCCCACCATGGGTACGGCGGCCCCGCACCCCCGAGCGCCGGCCGCCGCAGCGCCCTCCGGACCCGTCCCCCGCGTGGCCCGGAGGGCGCCTCACTCCTCCGGGTGGTTCGTACGCTGGTCGGCGGGGGTGATGACCGTGCCCGACGAACCCGATCCGACCGAGCGGCCCGACGCGACCACGCGTCCCGGCCCGGGCGACCGCTTCCGCGAGGACGAGCGCGACGAGCGCACCGGCCGGAGTGCGGCCGCCGAGCGGATCCGCCACCAGACGCAGTGGGTGGAGCTGCAGCTGCAACGCGCCCGCGACCGGGGCGACTTCGACGACCTGCCGGGCTACGGCAAGCCGATCGCCGACCTCGGCGTCGAGCACGACCCGGACTGGTGGGTGAAGCGGCTCGTCGAGCGCGAGCAGATCACCGGCGTGCTGCCGCCGGCGCTGGCGCTGCGCAAGGAGGACGCCGAGCTCGAGGCCCGCCTCGACCGGTTCGTCACCGAGAAGGAGGTGCGCCGCGAGCTCGTCGACTTCAACGACCGGGTCCGCCGCGCGCTCTACGGCAACCCCGGCGGACCGCCGGTGCTGACGCAGCGGCGCGACGTCGAGGCCGAGGTCGCCGCCTGGCGCGAGCGCCTCGCCGCCCGCCGAGCGGCCGCCGCCGAGCGCGCCGCCGCCGTCCAGGCGGACCGGCGCGAGCAGCAGCGGCGCCGCTGGTTCCGCCGTACCGGCTGAGGGGGTCGCGGTAGGAGCGGTGAGTGCGCAGGTTCAGCCGTCTGGCCCCTCGCCGACTGAACCTGCGCACTCTGCGTGAACCCGCGTCCTCCACAACCCGGGGCGCGGGTGCGTGGGCCCGGCCCAGCGCGGGCAGGGCACGGCGGTGGACGAGATCGGGTGGACCGCACGCCGCGAGGGCCCCGTCGTGTGGACGCAGCCGCAGCGGTTGTGGCGACCCGACGGTCAGGCACGGAAGCCCCCCGCGGACCGTGTTCCCCGATCGGTGGCGTACGGGCCGGCGTGGCGCGCCCTCGGTGGCGGCTGGTTCGTGCCGCGATCGGCCGACCCGACCGTCGAGCAGCGGATCCTCGAGGTGGCCACGGTCGCCGGCGCGGTCACCACGGGCTCGGCCGCCCTCACGGGCTGGGCAGCGCTGCGGCTGCACGGTGCCCTCTACTTCGGGGACGACCCGGCCCCGGGCCGCCCGGTGGAGGTCGTCGACCCCACCCGGCAGCTGCGTGCCACGTCCGGTCGACGTCCCAGCCGGGCGGCCCTCCCTGCGGGCGACGTCGCCGTCGTCGCCGGTGTCCGCTGCACACGGCCTGAACGGGCGCTCGTCGACGAGCTGCGCCACCTCCCCGACCCGGTCGAGCGCGTCGTCGCCGTCGACATGGCGTTCGCAGCGCACCTGACCTCCGTGCACCGGCTGCGCCGGTGGTCCCGGTCCGCCCTCGGCGTGACCGCGGTGCGTCGCCTCGAGGAACTGCTCGACCTCTGCGACGAGCGAGTGCTGTCCCCACCCGAGTCCCGGCTGCGGTCCCGATGGAGGGCGGCGGGCCACCCCCGGCCGCTGTGCAACGCCCGCGTCCACGACGACGCCGGCGCCTTCGTCGGGGTGCCCGACCTCCTCGACGTCGAGGCGGGCCTCGCGATCGAGTACGACGGAGCCGTCCACCGCTCGCGGGCCCGGCACCGCGCCGACACCCACCGGCGCGAGCGGTTCGAGGCAGCCGGGCTCGCGGTGCTCGTCGTCGTCGCCGGGGACCTCGACGACCCGGGGCTCGACCGCCGCCTGACCGCCGCTCGGTCTCGGGCCTTGGCGTCCACGGCGCCTCGACGGTGGGAGGCGGACCCTCCCTGGGGGCCGGCCCGGTTCACGCTCGACGAGCGCATCGAGCATCGCGAGTCCACGACGAGGCCGCGGCGGCCGCCGGCTGAGTGCGCAGATTCAGTCCCCGGAGGGCCCGACGACTGAACCTGCGCACTCTTCCGCCGCCACCCGCTGTCCGCCGGCCCGCGCGCACCACCCCGACGTGACGACGGCCACGCCCCCGCTCCTACCGCCCGGTAGTCGCTGCTACGTTCCCGTTCCATGCGCAGCGCCAAGGACTTCTTCGCCCCGCTCGCGGTCGGCGCCCCGGCCCCGGTCCGTGAGATCCCGGCCCGGCCGAGCCGGGCCATCCACTTCTTCGACCCGGGCAACCCCAAGATGGCGGCCAAGGTGCCCGACATGGTCGGGAAGGTCGACGTGCTCCTCGGCAACCTCGAGGACGCCATCAAGGCGGACAGCAAGGTCGCCGCCCGCGAGGGCCTGGTGCGGATCGGCCAGGAGACCGAGGGCCTCGGCGGCCCCGGCGCCTCCACCCAGCTGTGGACGCGCATCAACGCGCTCGACAGCCCGTGGGTGCTCGACGACCTGCTGACGCTCGTGCCGGCGATCGGGCACAAGCTCGACGTCATCATGGTGCCGAAGGTGCAGGGCGCCGAGGACATCCAGTACGTCGACCGCCTGCTCGCCCAGCTCGAGGCCAAGGCCGGGCTCGAGCGCCCGATCCTCGTGCACGCCATCCTCGAGACGGCCCGCGGCGTCGCGAACGTCGAGGAGATCTGCGGCGCCAGCCCGCGCATGCAGGGCCTCTCGTTGGGCCCCGCCGACCTGGCGGCCGACCGCCGCATGAAGACCACGCGCGTCGGTGGCGGCCACCCCGGCTACCTCGTGCGCCAGGACCCGCCGCGCGGCGAGGACGGCGCGGCGCAGGTCGACGCCCAGCGCACGACGTACCAGCAGGACCTGTGGCACTACACGATCGCGCGGATGGTCGACGCGTGCGCGATGCACGGCATCTACCCCTACTACGGCCCGTTCGGCGACATCGCCGACGTCGTGGCGTGCGAGGACCAGTTCCGCAACGCGTTCCTGCTCGGCTGTGTCGGCACGTGGAGCCTGCACCCCAAGCAGATCGCCATCGCCAACCGCGTCTTCAGCCCGAGCGTGGAGGACATCGCCCACGCCCGCCGCGTCGTCGCCGCGATGGGTGACGGCACCGGCGCGGTCATGCTCGACGGCAAGATGGAGGACGACGCCTCCCTCAAGCAGTGCCTCGTGCTCGTCGAGCTGGCCGAGCAGCTGGCCGCCATCGACCCCGAGCTGAAGCAGCAGTACGACGCGATCGACGCCCCGACCGGTCAGGAGGCCTGAGCCATGAGCGAGACCACCCCGCAGTTCACGCCGCTCCGCTCCATCCTCTACATGCCGAGCTCGAACGAGCGCGCGCTGGAGAAGGCCAAGAGCATCGCCTGCGACGGGCTCATCCTCGACCTCGAGGACGCGGTGGCCCCCGACGCCAAGCCCGCGGCCCGCGAGGCGGCGGCCGCCGCGGTCGGCAGCGGCGAGTACGGCCGCCGTACCGTCACCATCCGCGTCAACGGCCTCGGCACCCAGTGGCACGACGACGACATGGTCGCCGCCGCCCAGGCCGGGCCCGCGGGCGTCGTGGTGCCGAAGGTCAACAGCGCCGAGGAGGTCAAGCAGCTCGTCGCCGCGCTGGAGAAGGCCGGCGCCCCCGACCACACCCGCCTGTGGGCGATGGTCGAGACGCCCGAGGCCATCTTCGGCGTGCGCGAGCTCGCTGCCGCCGACGATCGCCTCGCGGTGCTCGTCATGGGCACGAACGACCTGGTCAAGGAGCTGTACGCCGAGCACGTCCCGGGCCGTGCGCCGCTCCTGACCTCCCTGTCGTGGTCGGTGCTGGCGGCGCGCGCGGCGGGCGTCGCGATCCTCGACGGCGTCTACAACGACGTGAAGGACACCGACGGGTTCCTCGCGGAGTGCACCCAGGGCGCCCAGATGGGCTTCGACGGCAAGACCCTCATCCACCCCGGCCAGGTCGCGGGCGCCAACGAGACCTTCGCGCCCAGCGCGAGGGCCGTCGAGGACGCCCGCGGCGTGCTCGAGGCCTGGGAGGCCGGGAAGGGCTCCGGCGTCGTGACCTACAACGGCAAGATGGTCGAGAACCTCCACGTGGAGTCGGCCGAGCGGGTGCTCTCGATCCACGAGGCCATCACCGCGCTGGGCGGCGACGAGGGCTGAGGCCCGGGACCGGGTCCCCGGTCCCGAGCGCCACGACGGCGCCTCCCCGCCGCTCCGCAGGGGTCGGCAGGGAGGCGCCGTCGGCGTAACCTGGCCCGTCCCCGCGCGTTCCACCGAGGAGACCGGCCACCGCGCGCCGGCCCGGAGACGAGGTATGTCCACCACACCGCCCGACGACGGCAGCGAGTCGACCCCCACCGGCCACGACTTCCAGCGCGCCCTCATCGGCCTCTTCCGCGGCGAGGAGGAGCCGGCGTCGCCGGCGCCCGCCCCCACCGACGACGACGCCCCGGACCTCTACCCCGACGTGCCCGCCGGCCCGGCCGCCACCCCCGCCGATGCGCCGAGCGATCCCCCGACCGCTCCCCTCGTCGCCGCGACCGCCGCCGCGCTCGCGGCACGCGGGGTGACCGGGGCCCCCGGACCCGCGGGCGCCGCGCCTCCCGCCGTACCCGCAACCCCGGCGGTCGCCGCCCCG
>NZ_JAHWBL010000044.1:0-28294 GCF_029493445.1 Nocardioides sp. ChNu-99
GCCCCGCGTCAGGCCCCGCGTCAGGCCCCGCGTCCGGTCCCGCGTCCGGTCCCGCGTCCGCAGGGCGGGACGTCGCGGCCCGTCGGGGGCCGTGTGGCAGGATCCCGGGAGACGAGTTGACCAACTCGCGTGCACTGGGGTCGGTGAAATTCCGAGCCGGCGGTGAGAGTCCGCGACCCGGCCGCATCCAGCGGCCGGCTGACCAGGTGGGATTCCTGGACCGACGGTGAGAGTCCGGATGGGAAGCGCACGCACGTGGTCGCCGCGGTCCGACGCCCCTGCGTCGACCCGCGACGGTCCGCGCGCCCCCGGTGTCCGTGACCGACCGGGAAGACGCAGCGCATGACCAGCGACACCCCCCGCCCCGCCGACGGCGGCGCCACGCCCGCCGAGCGCGACGCGATGCGGCGCGCCCTCGTGCTGGCCCGCGAGCGCGGGCGCCCCGGGCCCAACCCCCGCGTCGGCTGCGTGCTCCTCGCCCCCGACGGCACCGAGCTCGCCGCCGGCGCGCACGCCGGGGCGGGTACGCCGCACGCCGAGGTCGTCGCGCTCACGGCCGCCGCGGACGCCGGGGTCGACGTGCGGGGCGCCACCGCCGTCGTCACCCTCGAGCCCTGCAACCACACCGGCCGCACCGGGCCCTGCGCCCAGGCGCTGCTCGCCGCCGGGGTGGCTCGGGTCGTCGTGGCGCAGAGCGACCCCACGCCGGCGGCCGCCGGGGGAGCCGCCACCCTGCGCGCCGCGGGCGTCGACGTCGTCACCGGCGTGCTCGTCGACGAGGTCGCGCCGCTCAACCGCGCGTGGACCACCGCGGTCACCCGCGGCCGTCCGTTCGTGACCTGGAAGTTCGCCGCCACCCTCGACGGGCGCAGCGCCGCCGCCGACGGCACCAGCCGCTGGATCAGCTCGCCCGCGGCCCGCGCCGACACCCACCGGCTGCGCGCCGAGGCCGACGTAGTGCTCGCCGGCACGGGCACCGTCGTCGACGACGACCCCCGCCTGACCGTGCGCGGCGCCGACGACCAGCCGCTCCCGGTGCAGCCGCTGCGCGCCGTGATGGGGCTGCGCGACGTACCCGCGGGCGCCCAGGTGCTCGACGACACGGCCCCGACCACCCACCTGCGCACCCGCGACCCCCACGAGGCGCTGGCGCTCCTCGCCGTGCGCGAGGCCCGCCACGTCTTCCTCGAGGGCGGCCCCACGCTGGCCGCCGCGTTCCTCGCCGCCGGTCTCGTCGACGAGGTCGTCGTGTACGTCGCGCCCCTGCTGCTGGGCGCCGGCCGCTCCGCCGTCGGCGACCTGGGCATCACCACGATCGCCGATGCGTTGCACCTGGAGGTGCTCGACGCGGCGACGGTCGGCACGGGTGCGGACACCAACGTCCGGCTCGTGCTCCGGCCCGTGGTGGCCGGCGCCGACGGCACCACCGGACCCACCGCAGCACCCCCCACCCCCACCCCCACCCCGACCCGGACGGAGATGATCTGACGTGTTCACCGGCATCGTCGAGGAGCTCGGCGCCATCGAGGCCGTCGAGCAGCAGGACGACGCGATCCGGCTCACCGTGCGCGCTGCCACCGTGCTCGGCGACACCCGTCTCGGCGACTCCATCGCCGTCGACGGCTGCTGCCTGACGGTCGCGAGCCGCGAGGACGGCACCTGGACCGCCGACGTCATGGCCGAGTCGCTGGCCCGCACGACGCTGGGCCGCCGCCGCGTCGGCGACGTCGTCAACCTCGAGCGCGCGGTCCGCGCCGACCAGCGCCTCGGCGGCCACGTCGTGCAGGGCCACGTCGACGCCGTCGGCGAGGTGGTCGACCGCCGCGCCAGCGAGCACTGGACGGTCGTCGAGGTCGCCTACCCCGAGAGCCTCGCGCGCTTCCTCGTCGAGAAGGGCTCCATCACGGTCGACGGCGTCAGCCTCACCCTGGTCGACGTCGGCGCGCGCACCTTCACCGTCAGCCTCATCCCCGAGACCCTGGCCCGCACGACGCTCGGCACCCGCGCCGTCGGCGAGCCGGTCAACCTCGAGGTCGACGTCATCGCCAAGCACGTGGAGCGCCTCGTCAGCGGCGGGTACGCCGACGAGCAGCTGGCGCGCATCGCCGGCGCCTCCCGGGCAGCGGACGCCCGCACCGCCGCGACCGACGGGGGCGAGGCGTGAGCCCGCTGGAGTGGCTGCTGCACGGCCAGCTCGCCGTCGGCGGCGGGTACCTCTCGGTCCCCGAGGTCGTGGGCAACGCCTTCGGCCTCGCGAGCGCCCTGCTCGGCATGCGCCGCGTCGTCTGGGCGTGGCCCGTCGGGCTCGTCGGCAACGTCCTGCTCTTCGGCGTCTTCGCCTGGGGCGAGCTCAGCAACGTCGTCGCCGACCCCCTGTGGGGCCAGGCGGGGCGGCAGGTCTTCTTCGCGGCCGTCGGCCTCTACGGCTGGTGGCGCTGGAGCCGCCTGCGCCGGGCGGGCGGGGCCGCGGACGGAGGGGCCGTCGTACCCCGCTGGGCCGGGCCGTCCGGCTGGCTCCAGCTCGCGGTCCTCGGGGTCGTGGGGTACGCCGCCGCGTACGCCGCGCTCACCCGCCTCGGCTCGTGGGGCCCGGCGACCGAGGCCTGGATCCTGGCCGGCTCGATGCTCGCCACCTACGGCATGGCCCGCGGCTGGGTGGAGTTCTGGCTGGTCTGGCTGGCCGTCGACGTCGTCGGCGTGACCACGCTGCTCGAGGCCGGCTACTACCCGACCGCGGCCATGTACGTCGTGTACGCCGCCTTCGTCGTGCTGGGCTTCGTCACCTGGTGGCGCGTCGAGCGCCGCCTGCACGCGCTGGCGCTGTCGGAGGCGCACGAGCCCACCGGGGCCCCGGCCGAGCCCCTCGCCCCCACCGTCCCCGCCGTCCCCGTCGCGACCGCCGAGGCGGCCGCAGCAAGGAGCACCCACCCGTGAGCACCACCGTCCGACTCGACAGCGTCGAGCGTGCCGTCGCCGACATCGCCGCGGGCAAGGCCGTCGTCGTGGTCGACGACGAGGACCGCGAGAACGAGGGCGACATCATCTTCGCCGCCGCCCGGGCCACACCCGAGCTCATGGCCTTCACGATCCGCCACTCCTCGGGCGTCATCTGCGCGCCGATGCCCGGCGAGATGCTCGACCGCCTCGAGATCCCGCTGATGACGCCGCACAACCGCGACAAGCTGCGCACGGCGTACACGATCTCGGTCGACGCCCGCGACGGCGTCTCCACGGGCATCAGCGCGGCGGACCGCGCTCACACGGTGCGCACGCTCGCCGACTCGGCGACCGAGCCGTGGGAGCTGACGCGGCCGGGGCACGTGTTCCCGCTGCGCTACCGCGAGGGCGGGGTGCTCGTGCGGCGCGGCCACACCGAGGCCGCCGTCGACCTCGCCCGCCTCGCCGGCCTCACGCCCGTCGGCGTGCTCGTCGAGGTCGTCAACGACGACGGCACGATGAAGCGCGGCCCCGAGCTGCGCGAGTTCGCCGACGAGCACGGCCTGGCGATGATCTCGATCGAGGAGCTGGTGCGCTACCGCCGCCGCGTCGAGCGTCACGCCGAGCGGGTGGCCGAGACCCGGCTGCCGACCACGCACGGCGAGCTCACGGCGTACGGCTACCGCATCAGCATCGACGGCTCCGAGCACGTCGCGCTCGTCGCCGGCGACCTCTCGGGTGACGAGCCGGTCCTGACCCGGGTGCACTCGGAGTGCCTCACCGGCGACGTCTTCGGCTCCCAGCGCTGCGACTGCGGCCCGCAGCTCGACGAGTCGATCGCCCGGATCGTGGCCGAGGGGCGCGGCGTCGTCGTCTACCTGCGCGGCCACGAGGGCCGGGGGATCGGCCTCGTCGCCAAGCTGCAGGCCTACGCGCTGCAGGACGGCGGCCGCGACACCGTCGACGCCAACCTCGACCTCGGGCTGCCCGCCGACGCCCGCCACTACGGCACCGCCACGCAGATCCTGCGCGACCTGGGCGTGCGGAGCGTGCGCCTGCTGACCAACAACCCGGAGAAGACCTCCAACCTCGAGGAGTACGGCGTGCACGTCGCCGAGCGCGTGCCGCTCGCCACGCTGCCCAACGACCACAACATCACCTACCTGCTCACCAAGCGGGACCGGATGGGCCACCAGCTCGACGGCCTCGACGGGTGGGCGCCCGCCGCGCCGGACCCGGCGGCGGCGGACGAGGCGGACCTCGTCGTCGACCCGCCCCACGTCGACCCGGTCACCCACGCCCGGCTCGTCGCCGAGCCGACCGGCAACGCCACCATCCCGCTGCACGACGACACCGCGGACACCGACGAAGGAGATGCCCGATGAGCGGCCACGGAGCCCCCGACCTGCGTCCCGGCGACGCCTCCGACCTGCGCGTGGCCGTGGTGGCCGCCTCCTGGCACGCCGAGGTGATGGACGGCCTGCTGGCCGGCACCCACCGGGCGCTGTCCGACGCCCGCGTCGCGGACCCGACGGTCGTCCGGGTGCCCGGCACGTTCGAGCTGCCCGTCGTGGCTGCCGCGCTGGCCCGCACCCACGACGCCGTCGTGGCGCTCGGCGTCGTGATCCGCGGCGGAACGCCGCACTTCGAGTACGTGTGCTCCGCAGCGACCGACGGCCTCAACCGGGTCGCGCTCGACGCCGGCACGCCCGTCGGCTTCGGCGTGCTGACCTGCGACACCGAGGCGCAGGCGCTGGACCGCGCCGGGCTGCCCGGGTCGGCCGAGGACAAGGGCTACGAGGCGACCTCGGCCGCGCTCGAGACCGCCGGGGTGCTGCGGGCCCTGTCCGGCGGCCCCGCCGGCACGCCGTAGGCTGCTGCCCCGTGAAGACGTTCGAGGAGCTCTGGACGGAGCTCGAGGACAAGGCCCGCACCCGCCCCGACGGGTCCGGCACCGTCGCCGCCCTGGACGCCGGGGTGCACTCCATCGGCAAGAAGCTCGTCGAGGAGGCGGCCGAGGTCTGGATGGCCGCGCGGTTCGAGTCGAAGGA
Source organism: Nocardioides sp. ChNu-99 (assembly GCF_029493445.1). Classification (NCBI taxonomy): domain Bacteria; kingdom Bacillati; phylum Actinomycetota; class Actinomycetes; order Propionibacteriales; family Nocardioidaceae; genus Nocardioides; species Nocardioides sp. ChNu-99. The sequence goes on from NZ_JAHWBL010000044.1 coordinate 4,989, forward strand.
GCAGGTCGCGCTGGAGGTCAGCCAGCTGCTGTACCACGCGCAGGTCATGCTGCTGGCGAGCGGCGTCACGCTCGACGACGTCTACTCCCATCTGTGAGCGCCCCGGCCCCCTCCCGCTCACCCTCGAAGGACGACTGAGTTGACCAGCACCACCACCCCCGACCTGCTGCGCGTCGCCGTGCCCAACAAGGGCGCGCTGTCGACCGCGGCGGCCGGCATCCTCACCGAGTCCGGCTACCAGCAGCGCACGGACTCGAAGCGGCTGACGCTGATCGACACCGAGAACGGCGTCGAGTTCTTCTACCTGCGTCCGCGCGACATCGCGCTCTACGTCGCCGACGGCACCCTCGACATCGGCATCACGGGCCGCGACCTGCTGCGCGACTCCGGCGCCCAGGCCGAGGAGGCGCTGCCGCTCGGCTTCGGCCGCTCGCGGTTCTTCTTCGCCGGCCCCGCCGGCCGCTACTCCGACGTCGCGGACCTGCAGGGGCTGCGCATCGCCACGTCGTACGTCGGAGTGGTCGAGGCCTACCTCGCCGAGCGCGGCATCGAGGCGACGGTGACCCGCCTCGACGGCGCGGTCGAGACCAGCATCCAGCTCGGGGTGGCCGACGTGATCGCCGACGTCGTCGAGACCGGCTCCACCCTGCGCCAGGCGGGTCTCGAGACCTTCGGCGACGTGGTGCTGGAGTCGGAGGCGGTCCTCATCACCCGCGCCGGCGCCACGCCCCCGGCCGGGCTGACCATCTTCAAGCGCCGCATCGAGGGCGTCCTCGTGGCCCGCAGCTACGTGATGATGGACTACGACATCGCCGAGGAGCACGTGGCGGCCGCCGTCGCGCTGGCCCCGGGCATCGAGTCGCCGACCATCTCGCCGCTGCGCCGCGACGGGTGGGTGGCCGTGCGCGTCATGGTGCCCCGCGCCGGCGCGCAGCGCCTCATGGACGACCTCTACGACACCGGCGCCCGCGGCATCCTGACGACGGAGATCCATGCCTGCCGGCTCTGACGGCGCGCCCGCCCGCCCGGCCCTGCCCCGCACGTGGCGCCCGCTGGGCACGCGGCTCGCGGGCTTCGTCGCCGGCGGCACGGTCGCGGCCGCGGCGGTAGCGGCGTGGTTCCTGCTCGACCCCGAGATCCGCGACCGGTTCGGGATCTTCGAGCGCGTCCTGATGGTCGTCCTCACCGGCCTGGCCGCCGCCGTGTGGTGGGGCCTGCTGCGGTGCCGCGTGACGGCGCGCGAGGACGGCCTCGTCGTCGTGAACGGCTACCGGCGCTACGAGTACGGCTGGGCGCAGGTGGTGGCCGTGCGCATGCCGGTCGGCGCCCCGTGGGCCACGCTCGACCTCTCCGACGGGACCTCCCGCCCGACGCTCGGCATCCAGTCGTCCGACGGCGGGCGCGCCCAGGCCGCCGTGCGCGAGCTGCGCGCCCTCGTCGACGCCTCCTAGGAGGGCGACGCACCCCCGATGCACCCGCCGGCACATCCGTACCGGCGTATCCCTGTCGGCGGGGCCCCAGCCGTGGTGGACTCGTCGTCGTGGACATCGGGGGATGGGACGTGGAGCTCCGCACCGGGGGCCGGTCGTGGCGCGTGGTGGCGCGGCGCTGCGACGCCGTGGCGCTGGAGGTCGACCTGGCGCCGGGCGAGGGCGTGCAGCGCATCTCGTTCGGCAGCTCCTACCGCCCCGTGGTGCCGCCGGGCCGGTCGCTCGAGGGCATCTTCAGCTGCTCGACCGACGACTGCGACCCGCACGTCGTGCTGACGTGGCACACCGAGGCCGGCGCGCGGGAGACCCGCACCATCGCGCTCGAGCAGGTCTGAGCCCCGTCAACCGTCGAGCCGGCCGAGCGCGTCGAGGCGCAGGTCGGCGGCGGCGCGCGTGCCCTGCGCGCTGAAGTGCGCCTGCTCGGCGCGGCCCCACCCGTGCCAGTGCTCCTCCACCGCGGCGCCGTCGCGCTCCAGCCCGCGGCGCAGCCGCAGCGCCGGCGGGGCCTCCACCCACACCAGCAGGCTCCGGTACGGCGCCAGCACCCCCGCGCCCGCCCCGACGCCCTCGAGCACCACGACGTCCCCGGGGCCCACGGGGCCGAGCCGGCGGGTCTCGGCGAAGGCACCGGCGTACCAGTCGTAGCGGCGGTAGGTGCCGACCCCGCCGGCGGCCAGCGGGCCCACGACGTCGCGCGCGAGTCGGCCGGGCGCGGCGTCCAGCCCGTCCCACCCCTCGTAGTGGTCGTCCATGTGGAGCACGGTGACGGCCCCGCCCACCCGGTCGTCGGCGGTGAGGGCGGTCGCCAGCGCGCCGGCCGCCGTGGTCTTGCCCGACCCGGCCGGGCCGTCGACGCAGAGCAGGCGGGCCGCGCCGCACCGCGCCGGGGCGGCGAGCAGGTGGCCGAGGACGGCGTCGAGGGTGGCCCCGGGCAGGGGGCCGTGCGCGGCGGGCGCCGCGGGGGTCGGGGCGTCCACCTCAGCCGAGGGCGAGGCCCGCGCCCCGGTACGTCGGCACGGTCCGCTCGACGGCGCGGCCGCGGACCAGGTGCACGACGTCGGTGTGCTCGAACGGCTCGCCCGACTTGGCGTGGCGGAACCACACCAGGTCACCCACCGCGAGCGCGTCCGCGCCGGGTCCGACCAGCGGGGTCTGCACCTCCCCGGCACCCTCGAGCCCGGTGAGCTCGAGCCCGGGCGGCGCCCAGGGGAGGGGGAGGCGGTCGGGCCCGGCGGCGCCCGACGCGGCGTACCCGCCGCCGTGGACGGTCGCGACGCCCGGCCCGGGACGGCGCGTGACGGGGACGGCGTAGAAGGCCGCCGGCCGGGGCGCGAAGGAGCGGTAGTGGTCGAAGAGCCCGGGCACCAGCAGCCCGGAGCCCGCCGCGACCTCGGTGACCGACGGGTCGGCGGCCGTCTCCGCCACGGAGCCGGACCCCCCGGCGTTGAGGAACTCGATCGGGCCGAGGTCGGCGAGGGCCGCCACGAGCTCGGCGCGCCGCTCGCGCAGCTGGCGTAGAGACGCGCGCTTGAGCTGCCGCACGACCGCCATCCGCGGCCCGCGCCCCGGCACGTCGTCGGCGACGCCCGCGACCTGGCCCTCGTACGTCATGACCCCGACCAGCACGAAGCCCGGCCGCTCCACCACGGCGCGGGCCAACGCGACCGCGTCGGCGACGCTGCGCAGGGGGGAGCGCTTCGGCCCGACGTGCGTGCCGCCCGGACCGTGGAACCCCGCGTCGACGTCGAGCGCGACCCGCACGGGCACGGCCCGGGACGCGCGCACGCCGTCGACCGCGTCGAGGTGAGCGACGTCGTCCACCATGAGCGTGACGGCGCCCGCCGCGGACGGCGAGGACGTGAGCCGGGTCAGGGCGGCGCGGTCGACGGTGGGGTAGCCGACCACGACGTCGTCGCTGATGCCCTGCTCGTGCAGCCACAGCGCCTCGGCCAGGGTGTAGCCGAGCACGCCCGCGAAGCCGTCGGTGGCCAGCGCGCGCCGCAGCAGCTCGGGCACGCGCAGCGACTTCGACGCCACCCGCAGGGGGGTGCCGCCCGCGCGGCGCACGAGGTCGGCGGCGTTGGCGTCGAACGCGTCGAGGTCGACGACGGCGGCGGGCGTGGCGGCCGGTGCCGGCAGACCGGCCAGCGCGGCGCCCAGGCGGTCGCCGAGCCGGTGCCGCTCGGCGAGCCCGGCGACGACGTCCGGGCGGGGGGTCACTGGATCCCGCGGCGGCGCAGGAGCGCCTCGATGTCGGCGAGCTCGTCGTCCACCGGTGCGGCCCCGGCGGGCGGACGCCCGGCCCCGCGGGCGGGAGGCTCGGTGCGGCCGGCCCCGCGACCTGCACCGCGGGCCTGCGTCGGGGGGACGGCGCGTGTCCCGTCGCCGGCGGGGACCGCGCGGGGCCGGGGCGTGGTGCCCAGGCCGCGGGCGGCGAGCACGCCGCCCAGCACGATGAGCAGGGCACCGGCGCCGGCCAGCGCGACCCCCGTCCACACGACGGGGGAGAAGACGAGGCCGCTCGCCCAGTCGCCGACCTCGACGGCGACGTCGCCCGCGAGCTCGAGGGTGCCCGTGAGGTACGCGGCGGGGGCGAGGAGCGTGAGGCCCGCCCCGCGCACCGCGGAGGCGACGCCCCGGGCGCGCCACGCGTAGACGGTCCACGCCGCGCCGAGCGCGGTCAGCACGGCGGCCAGGGCGAGCCAGGTCGAGTCCACCCGGCCACCCTAGCCACCGACGGCGCCCCCGGCTGCCGGTCGCGGCTGCGGGTCGCGGCTGCCGGTCGTGGGTGCCGGTGCGGCTGCGATGATGGGCGGGTGGACGAGCAGCGCGCGCCGGGAGCCCCGGAGCCCCAGGACCGGTTCGTCGGGCGCACGATCCCCGACCCGGGGTTCGCCGACGACTCCGGTGCCGCCGACCCCGCGCTGCGCGCCGTCCTCGCGGCGTACGACGCGGGCCGCGCCGACCACGGCGCGGCGCTGGCGGCGCTGCTCGAGGCCCGGCTGCTGGTGCCGGTCGTCGCGATCCTCGGCGAGGTCGAGATCGACGACGCCGGCCTCGCGCACGACAAGAGCAGCGACATGGCCACGGTGCTCGTGACCGGACGCGACGGGCGCCAGGCCCTGCTGGCCTTCACGGGGCACGACAGCCTCGCGCGCTGGCGTGCCGACGCGCGCCCGGTCCCCGTCGCCACCGAGCTGGCGGCGCGCTCGGCGATCCAGGACGGCGCGGCCGCCCTCGTCGTCGACATCGCCGGGCCGTCCCGGTTCGTGGTCGCGGGCGAGGACCTCGAGGCCGCGGCCCGGGGCTGGCGGCTCGGTCGGGTCGCCGACGGCTACGCCTGGATTGGCGCGCCCGCGGAATAGTCCGCTAGTCTCCCTCGTTGACCGATCAGTGGTGACCTGCGTCCGCAGGCCGCCGCCGATCTCCAAGCGGAGACCAGCAGCACCCGTCTCCCACCCGCACCGACCGATCGGGCCCAGCGCCCACCAGGTCGTCGGGTCCGGTCGGGCTCCCCGCCTCGGCGTGGTGGCCCACGCAGGGCGTCGCCCGGGATGGAACCCGTGGTGCGTCGTGCGGCGACGTCGTCGCGACTGGCTTCCGCTTGTTCGTCAGCGGGAGCCTTTTCTGCTTCCCGGGGCCCGTCCAGGGCCGCCGGGGTGCGACGAGGAACCCGTCCGCCGTGCCAACCAGGAGGACACATCAGCACCGAGCTGCGCATCAACGATCGGATCCGGGTCTCCGAGGTCCGACTTGTCGGTCCCAACGGCGAGACCGTCGGCATCGTCCCCACGGGCGACGCCCTCCGACTCGCGCAGGAAGCCGGTCTCGACCTGGTCGAGGTCGCTCCCATGGCGCGCCCGCCGGTCTGCAAGCTGATGGACTACGGCAAGTTCCGCTACGAGACGGCCCAGAAGGCCCGCGAGGCCCGACGGAACCAGTCGAACGTGATCATCAAGGAGATGAAGCTCCGGCCGAAGATCGACGCGCACGACTACGAGACCAAGAAGGGTCACGTCGTGCGGTTCCTCAAGGCCGGGGACAAGGTCAAGATCACGATCATGTTCCGCGGCCGCGAGCAGCACCGTCCCGAGCTCGGGTTCCGGCTGCTGCAGCGCCTGGCCGACGACGTCGAGGAGCTGGGCTTCGTCGAGTCGTCGCCCAAGCAGGACGGCCGCAACATGATCATGGTCCTGGGTCCGCACAAGAAGAAGGCGGATGCCCGCGTCGAGGCCGAGGCCGAGAAGGCGTCGCGCGCCGCGGAGCGGGCCGAGGCCGTGGCGGAGGAGCGCGCCGAGCGCGACGCCGCCCACGCGGCCGGGCCGGTGGCGCAGAAGAAGGAGCGCCGCCGCTCCGAGAACCTCGACCCCGAGATCGACGCCTGAGCGACGCGTCCCGGACCCGGTCCGCGACGACGAGACGACGACGTACGCCGTCGGCCACCCCCCGGTGGTCGACACGAGAAGAGAGTGAATCGACATGCCGAAGAACAAGAGCCACTCCGGTGCGGGCAAGCGCTTCCGGGTGACCGGCAGCGGCAAGATCCTGCGGGAGAAGGCCGGCAAGCGCCACAACCTCGAGAAGAAGCCCTCGAAGGTCACGCGGCGCATGACGGGCACGGTCGAGGTCGCCAAGGCCGACGTCCCCCGCGCCAAGAAGATGCTGGGTCTCTGACCTTCCCCACCCCGTGGCGGCGGGCCAGGCCCGCCCCGCACCCGATCTGAACGAGGAGCAACAACGTGGCACGCGTCAAGCGGGCAGTGAACGCCCAGAAGAAGCGCCGGACGACCCTCGAGCGCGCCAGCGGCTACCGCGGCCAGCGCTCGCGCCTGTACCGCAAGGCGAAGGAGCAGGTCACCCACTCGCTGGTCTACAGCTACAACGACCGGCGCAAGAACAAGGGCAACTTCCGTCGCCTGTGGATCCAGCGCATCAACGCCGCCGCGCGTGCGCAGGGCATGACCTACAACCGCTTCATCCAGGGCCTGAACCTGGCGGGCGTCGAGGTCGACCGCAAGATCCTCGCCGAGCTGGCCGTCAACGACCCGGCCGCGTTCACCGCGCTCGTGGAGACGGCCAAGGCCGCTCTCCCCGACGACGTCAACGCCGCGAAGGTCTCGGCCTGACCGCCAGCCCGCTCGCGCCCGGCAACCCCCGGGTCAAGGAAGCGCGCAAGCTCAGCCGCCGCTCGGTACGCACCGAGCGGCGGCTGTTCCTCGTGGACGGCCCGAAGGCCGTCGAGGGCGCGCTCGAGGTCCCCGGCCGCGTGCGCGAGGTCTTCGTGACCCCCGCGGCCGCCGAGCGGTACGCCGACCTGCTGGCCGCCGTACCCCCGACCACGCCCGTGCGGCTCGTCGAGGAGCGCGCGCTCGCGGGTCTCAGCGACGCCGTCACGCCGGCGGGCATCGTCGCCACCTGCGACCTGCTCGACGTGCCGCTCGCCGACGTGCTGACGCCCGCGCCACGGCTGCTGGCCCTGTGTGCCGACGTGCGCGACCCCGGCAACGCCGGCACGGTCGTGCGCTGCGCCGACGCCGCCGGCGCCGACGGGGTGGTCCTCCTCGGCGACGCGGTCGACCCGCACAACGCCAAGACGGTCCGCGCCAGCGTGGGCAGCGTCTTCCACCTGCCGCTCGCCCAGGTGCCCGACGCGGCTGCGGGCGTGGCCGCCGTGCGCGCCGCCGGCGTGCAGGTGCTCGCCGCGGACGGAGCGGGCGACGTCGACCTGTTCGAGGCGGAGGCCGCCGGTCTCCTCGACGGTCCGACCGCCTGGCTGCTCGGCAACGAGGCCCGGGGCCTGCCCGCCGCGCTCGCCGCGGCCGCCGACCACGTGGTGCGCATCCCGATCCACGGCCGCGCGGAGAGCCTGAACCTGGCGACCGCCGCCGCGCTGTGCCTCTACGCCAGCGCGCGGGCCCAGCGGTCGGTGCCGCGGGACACCCCCGCGCCGTAGCATCGCGGGATGGTGCCGACCCCTCCCGACGGCCAGCCCGACGGCCAGCCCGACGGCCCGCTCGACGGGCTCCCCGACGGTGTGGTGGTGGCGGACGGCTCGGGCACCACCACCCTCGTCAACGACGTCGCGGCACGGTGGCTCGGCGCGCCGGCGACCGACCTCGTCGGTCGCAGCCTCGACGACGTGCTGCGCCTGCAGGACACCGACGGCTGCGGCTGGTGCGCCACGAACGACCCGTACGGCGGGCTGCGCACCCGCGTCGGCGTGCCCGAGCAGTCGTGGCTGCTGCCCAACGGCCAGGAGGTGCTGACCGCGGCCCGCATCCGGCGCGGCGCCGACGGCGCGGTGGACCGGGTCGCGGTGACCCTGCGCTCGGGGCGGGGCCGCGAGCGGCTCGACCGGGAGCGCTCCGACCTCGTCGCCACCCTGGCCCACGAGCTGCGCTCGCCGCTGACGGGGGTCAAGGGCTTCGTGCAGGCCATGCTCAACCGCTGGGACGTGCTGAGCGACGAGCAGAAGCGGCTCATGCTCACCACGGTCAACAGCGACGCCGACCGGCTCAGCCGGCTCATCACCGAGCTGCTCGACGTCGCCCGCATCGACACGGGCCGGCTCGCGCTCTACCCGCGCCCCAGCGACGCCGGCGTGCTCGCGGCGCGCGTCGTCGACTCGATCCGGGCGGGAACGTCCCGCGTCGTCGAGCTCGACGTGGCCGACGACCTGCCGCTCGTCCAGGCCGATCCCGACAAGTTCGTGCAGGTGCTGACCAACCTGGTCGAGAACGCGGTGCGCCACGGCGAGGGCACCGTGCGGGTGGGCCTGGCGACGGACCCGGACGGGCCGGTGCGGATGGTCGTCGACGACGAGGGCCGGGGGATCCCCGAGGAGATCCGGCGCCGGGTGTTCACCAAGTTCTGGCAGTACGGCGCGGCGGGCGGCTCGGGGCTCGGGATGTACCTCGTCGGCGGCCTCGTGGGCGCGCACGGCGGCACCGTCGAGATCCGGGAGGCCCCCGGCGGGGGCGCCCGGGTCGTGGTCACGTGGCCCGCAGGTGAAACCGGTTCGTCGCCCGGGTCGGTGGGTTCCTAGACTGTGCCGCGGCCCGCGGCGCCGGCGTACCCACGTCGACCTCCGCCTCGGGGGCGCACCCCGCCCGGGCCGCACGCCACCTCACGCGGAAAGGCCGTCATGTCGGGCCCGAACAACTCCTACGACCCCGTCGAGGTCACCCCCCTCAAGGCCGAGGCCGTGGACGCGATGCGCGAGGCCGCCGTGGCGGCGATCGCGGCCGCCGCCGACCTCGGGCAGCTCAAGCAGGTGCGCATCGAGCACACCGGTGACCGTTCGCCGCTGGCGCTGGCGAACCGCGAGATCGGTGCCCTGCCCCCGCAGGCCCGCAAGGACGCGGGCCAGCGCATCGGCCGCGCCCGCGGCGAGGTGGCCCGGGCCCTCGCCGCCCGGCAGGAGGTGCTCGAGGCCGAGCACGAGGAGCGGATGCTCGTCGAGGAGACCGTCGACGTCACCGTCGCGACCGACCGCCGCCCGCGCGGCGCCCGCCACCCCCTGACCACCGGCGCCGAGCGCGTCGCCGACGTCTTCGTCGCGATGGGCTGGGAGATCGCCGAGGGCCCGGTCATCGAGGCCGAGTGGCTCAACTTCGACGCGCTCAACCTCGGGCCCGACCACCCGGCGCGCACCATGCAGGACACCTTCTGGACCTCCCCGCCGGAGAACCACGTCGTGCTGCGCACCCACACCTCGCCGGTGCAGGCCCGCTCGATGCTCACCCGCACCCCGCCGATCTACATCGCCTGCCCGGGCCGCGTGTTCCGCACGGACGAGTACGACGCCACGCACTCGCCGATGTTCCACCAGGTCGAGGGCCTCGCGATCGACGAGGGCATCACGATGGCCCACCTCAAGGGCACCCTCGACCACTTCGCCGCCGCGATGTTCGGCGAGGGCATCACGACGCGGTTCCGACCGTCGTACTTCCCCTTCACCGAGCCCAGCGCCGAGGTCGACCTGGTCTGCTTCGTGTGCCGGGGCACGGCCGTCGACGAGGCGGGCGACACCTGCCGCACGTGTCGCGGCGAGGGCTGGATCGAGTGGGGCGGCTGCGGCGTCGTCAACCCGCGGGTGCTCGTCGCCTGCGGCGTCGACCCCGAGCGCTACACCGGGTTCGCCTTCGGCATGGGCATCGACCGGACGCTGATGTTCCGGCACGGCGTCGAGGACCTGCGCGGCTTCTTCGAGGGAGACGTCCGCTTCACCACCGCCTTCGGAACGGAGATCTGACAAGTGCTGGCCCCGGTTTCCTGGATCCGCGAGTACGTCGAGCTCCCCGACGACGTCACGACCGACGCCCTCGCCGCACGGCTGACGGCGCTCGGTCTCAAGCTGGAGGCGATCAGCCGCACCGGCGAGGGCATCACCGGCCCCCTGGTCGTCGGCCGCGTGCTGACCATGGAGCCCGAGAAGCAGAAGAACGGCAAGACCATCAACTGGTGCACCGTCGACGTCGGCGACGCCAACGGCACCGGCGAGCCGCAGGGCATCGTCTGCGGTGCGCACAACTTCGCGCCCGGCGACCTCGTCGTCGTCGTGCTGCCGGGCGGTGTGCTGCCCGGGGGCTTCGCGATCTCCGCGCGCAAGACCTACGGCCACGTCTCCGCCGGGATGATCTGCTCGGCCGCCGAGCTCGGGCTCGGGCAGGACGGCGACGGCATCATCGTGCTGCCCGCCGGCGCCGGCGAGCCGGGGGACAGCGCCTTCGGCGTGCTCGGGCTCGGCGAGGAGGTCATCGAGTTCGAGATCAACCCCGACCGCGCGTACGCGCTCTCCCTGCGCGGCGTCGCCCGCGAGGCGGCGCTGGCGTTCGGCGCGCCGTACACCGACCCCGTGCTGCGCGACCTGCGCACGGGCGAGGCGGCCGACGGCACGGCGTACCCCGTCGAGGTCGACGACGCCGCGGGGTGCCCGGTCTTCGTGGCCCGCCTCGTCTCCGGCTTCGACCCGGCCGCGCCGACGCCCGCCTGGATGCAGCGCCGCCTGCAGCTGGCCGGCATGCGGCCGATCTCGCTGGCGGTCGACGTCACCAACTACGTGATGCTCGAGACCGGCCGGCCGATCCACGCCTACGACGCCGACGCGGTGCGGGGCACGCTGCGCGTGCGGCGCGCGACGGCGGGGGAGCGGCTCACCACGCTCGACGACACCGAGCGCGTGCTCTCGCCGGAGGACCTCGTCGTCACCGACGACTCGGGCCCCATCGGCCTCGGCGGTGTCATGGGCGGCGCGTCGACGGAGATCTCGGCGTCCACGACCCGCGTGCTCGTCGAGTCGGCGCACTGGGACGCGACGACCATGTTCCGCACGGGCCGGCGGCACAAGATCACGTCCGAGGCCGGCAAGCGCAACGAGCGCGGCGTCGACCCGACCATCTGCGCCGCTGCGGCCGACCGCGTCGTCGAGCTGCTCGTCGAGCTGGGCGGCGCCACGGCGGAGCCGGGCACGACGTACGTCGGCGCGCCGCCCGCGCCCGCGACGATCCCGATGCTGGCCGACCTCCCGGCGCGCGTGACGGGGATGGCCGTCGACGCCGACACGACGGTGGCGCACCTCGAGGCCGTCGGCTGCGCGGTGAGCCGCGACGGCGACGACCTGCAGGCCATCGTGCCGCCGTGGCGTCCCGACCTGAGCGACCCGTTCGACCTGGTCGAGGAGGTCGCGCGGATCGTCGGGTACGACGCGGTGCCCTCCGTGCTGCCCACGCCCACCGCGGGCCGCGGGCTGACCCGCTCGCAGGTGCTGCGGCGCCGCGTCGGGCGCGTCCTCGCCGGCGCCGGGCTCGTCGAGGTCGTCAGCTTCCCGTTCACCGGGGAGGCGGCGCTCGACGCGCTCGAGGTGCCCGCCGACGACGAGCGACGCGACGCGGTGCGCCTCGCCAACCCGCTCGCGGCGACCGAGCCGCTCTACACGACGACGCTGCTCACCGGCACGCTCGGCGCGGCCGCCCGCAACACGGGACGCGGCGCTCCCGGGGTGGCCCTGTTCGAGACCGGCGCGGTGGCCTTCGCCTCCGACGTCGCCGCGCCCCTGCTGGGCGTCGACCGCCGACCGACGACCGACGAGCTCGAGGCGCTGCTCGCGGCCGTCCCGCGCCAGCCGCTCCACCTCGCGGTCGTGCTCGGCGGCGTCCGCGAGAACGCCGGCTGGTGGGGCGCCGGGCGCGCCGCCGACTGGGTCGACGTCGTGGGGACCGTGCGCGACCTGGCCGACGAGCTCGGGATCGAGGTGCGGGTCGCGAACGACCAGCGTGCACCGTGGCACCCGGGCCGCTGCGCCCGCGTCGACGTGGTCACCGCGGACGGCACGCTGGTCCCGGTGGGCCACGCCGGCGAGCTCCACCCGCGCGTCGTCGCCCGGCTCGGGCTGCCGGCCCGCACGGGGGCGGCCGAGCTCGACCTCGACGTGCTCCTCGGCGCCGTGCCCGACGCGGTGCGCGGGCCCGTCTTCTCGACGTACCCGGTCGCGAAGGAGGACGTCGCCCTCCTCGTGGACGCCGGCGTCGCGGCGGGCGACGTGGAGCGGGCGCTGCGCGACGGCGCCGGCGCGCTGCTGGAGTCGGTGCGCCTGTTCGACGTCTACACGGGCACCGGCGTGCCGGACGGGAGGAAGTCGCTCGCGTTCGCGCTGCGCTTCCGCGCCCCCGACCGCACGCTCGCCGAGGGCGAGGCCGCTGCGGCCCGCGACGCCGCGGTGGCGGTGGCCGCCGAGCGCACCGGGGCCGTCCTGCGCGGCTGAGGCCGGCCGCTGGTGCCGCGGGGTGTCTCCCACGACGCGCGGCGGGGCGGGTTGGGCGCGCCATGCATGACCATGTATGGTCATGCACATGACGTCCACCTTCTCCGTCGCCGTCGCCGGGGCCAGCGGGTACGCCGGGGGCGAGGTGCTGCGGCTCCTCCTCGGCCACCCCGCCGTGCGCATCGGCGCCCTGACCGGCGGCTCGAACGCCGGCCAGGCGCTCGGCTCGCTCCAGCCGCACCTGCTGCCGCTGGCCGACCGCGTGCTCGAGCCGACCGACCCCGAGACCCTCGCGGGCCACGACGTCGTCTTCCTCGGCCTCCCGCACGGCCAGTCGGCGCCCATCGCCGAGGCGCTCGGCGACGACACCGTCGTCATCGACTGCGGCGCCGACTTCCGGCTCGCCGACGCCGCGGCCTGGGAGCAGTTCTACGGCAGCGCCCACGCGGGCACGTGGCCCTACGGCCTGCCCGAGCTCGGTGACCAGCGCGCGCAGCTGCAGGGAGCCCGCCGCATCGCGGTGCCGGGCTGCTACCCGACGATCTCCACGCTGACGCTCGCCCCGGCCGTCGCGGCCGGACTCGTCACCGGCGACCTCACCGTCGTCGCCGCCTCCGGCACGTCGGGGGCCGGCAAGGCGGCCAAGCCGCACCTGCTCGGCAGCGAGGTGATGGGCAACGCGAGCGCGTACGGCGTCGGCGGCACCCACCGCCACACGCCCGAGATCACGCAGAACCTCGGCCTGCTGACCGACGCCGAGCTGCGCGTGGGGTTCACGCCGCTGCTCGTGCCGATGGCCCGCGGCATCCTCGCCACCTGCACCGCCCCGCTGGCCGGGCCGTTGAGCGCGGAGGAGGCCCACGCGGTGTACGCCGAGGCCTACGCCGACGAGCCCTTCGTGCACGTCCTGCCGCCCGGCCGGTGGCCGGCCACCCAGTCGGTGCTCGGCTCGAACGCGGTGCACCTGCAGGTGACCGTCGACGAGACCGCGAACCGGCTCGTCGCCGTGGGCGTCGTCGACAACTTGGCGAAGGGCACGGGCGGCGCCGCCGTGCAGTGCATGAACCTGGCCCTCGGGCTGGACGAGACCACCGGCCTGTCGACCGTCGGGCTGGCGCCGTGAGCGGCCCCGACGCGACCAGCCCCGCCACCGCGCAGGACGAGGAGAACGACGTGACGCAGGACGCCGACCAGGAGCACGGGCAGGAGCACGGGCAGGAGCACGGGCAGGAGCAGGCCGCCCCCGGCCCGTTCACCCTCCACCGCTTCCCCGAGAAGCTGGCGGTCGTGGCCTTCGGGCCCGGGAGCGAGGTGCCGGCGTGGGCCGAGTCCTCCTCGGTGTTCGCGGTCATCGCCACGGCCGTGGGCACCACGGTGGTGTGCGCCGCGCGGAACGTGCCGACGAAGGCCCGGGCGCAGCGCCCGATGACGGCCTTCGAGGTCGCCGGCCCGCTCGACGTCGAGCAGCCCGGGCTGCACGTCGAGCTGCTGGCCCCGCTGGCCGAGGCCGGCTGGAGCGCTCGCGTGCTCTCGACGTACGACGCGGAGTGGGTGCTGGTGCCGACCAAGCACGCCGACAAGGCGGAGACCGCGTGGCGACGACGGGGGCACACCGTCTCCGCCGCCGTCCCCGCCACGCCCGCCTCCGGTCGCTGACGCGTCCGCACCCCGAAGGACCTCCACGATGAGCATCACCACCCCCGCCGGCTTCCGCGCGGCCGGCGTCGCCGCCGGCCTGAAGAGCACGGGCGCCACCGACCTCGCGCTGGTCGTCAACGACGGTCCGCGCTTCGACTCCGCGTCGGTCTTCACGTCCAACCGCTGCAAGGCCAACCCCGTGCTGTGGAGCCAGGAGGTCGTCAAGGACGGCGTCGTGCGCGCCGTCGTGCTCAACTCCGGTGGCGCCAACTGCTACACGGGCGCCGAGGGCTTCCAGACCACCCACGCCGTCGCCGAGCGCGTGGCTGAGCGGGTCGGCATCGGGGCGGTCGACGTGGTCGTCTGCTCGACCGGGCTCATCGGCCTGGCGAACCCGCGCGAGAACCTGCTGGCCGGGGTGGACGCGGCGTACGACGCGCTGTCCGCCGACGGCGGGGAGGACGCGGCCCGCGCCATCATGACGACGGACTCGGTGCACAAGCAGGTCGTCGTCGAGGGCGCCGGCTGGTCCGTGGCCGGCATGGCCAAGGGCGCCGGGATGCTGGCCCCGCAGCTGGCCACCATGCTCGTGGTCCTCACCACCGACGCCGTCGTGCCGGCCGCCGACCTCGACACGGCGCTGCGCGCCGCCACCCGCGTGAGCTTCGACCGCCTCGACTCCGACGGCTGCATGTCGACCAACGACACCGTCACCGTGCTCGCCTCGGGCGCGAGCGGCATCACGCCGACCGCCGAGGACTTCACGGCCGCCCTGACGCAGGCGTGCACCGAGCTCGCGATGCAGCTGCTGAAGGACGCCGAGGGCGCCGACCACGAGATCGCCATCACGGTGCTGCACGCGGCCAGCGAGGACGACGCCGTCGAGGTGGGGCGCAGTGTCGCGCGCTCCAACCTCTTCAAGGCCGCCGTCTTCGGGCGCGACCCCAACTGGGGCCGGGTGCTGGCCAGCATGGGCACGACGGGCGCGGCCTTCGACCCCGCGGACCTCGACGTCGCCATGAACGGCGTGTGGGTGTGCCGCCGCTCGACCCCGGCGGAGGACCCGGCCGACGTCGACCTCAGCGGCCGCGAGGTCAGCGTGACGATCGACCTCAAGGCGGGCGACGAGCGGGCGACGGTGTGGACGAACGACCTCACCCACGCGTACGTGCACGAGAACAGCGCGTACTCGTCGTGACCGCCCCCGAGAGCGCCGACGCCGCCGGACCGGCCGAGCCCCAGGAGGACCACGTGGTCGAGGAGATCCACTACAAGCCGAAGGTCGACACCGCCAAGGCGGCGACCTTCGCGGCGGCACTGCCGTGGCTGAAGGCCTACAACGGCAAGATCGTCGTCATCAAGTACGGCGGCAACGCCATGACCGACGACGCCCTCAAGGCGGCGTTCGCGGAGGACGTCGCCTTCCTGCGCTACGCGGGGTTCAAGCCCGTCGTGGTCCACGGCGGCGGCCCCCAGATCAGCGAGATGCTCGGCCGGCTCGACATCGAGTCCGAGTTCCGCGGCGGCCTGCGCGTCACGACGCCGGAGGCGATGGACGTGGTCCGCATGGTGCTCGTCGGCAAGGTCCAGCGCGAGCTGGTCGGCCTGCTCAACACCCACGGCCCGATCGCCGTCGGGCTCTCGGGCGAGGACGCCGGCCTCTTCACGGCCGTCCCGGCCACCACCGTCGTCGACGGCGAGGAGGTCGACCTGGGGCTCGTGGGGGAGGTCTCCCACGTGCGCCCCGAGGCCGTGCTCGACATCGTCGAGGCCGGCCGCGTGCCCGTCATCTCGAGCGTCGCGCCCACCGAGGACGGCGTCGTGCACAACGTCAACGCGGACACGGCCGCGGCCGCGCTGGCCGTCGCGCTCGGCGCCGAGAAGCTGCTCGTGCTCACCGACGTCGAGGGGCTCTACCGTGACTGGCCGAACAGTCCCGACCTCGTCGGCGAGATCAGCCCCGAGGCGCTGGCCGAGATGATGCCGTCGCTGGCCAGCGGCATGGTGCCGAAGATGGGCGCCTGCCTGCGCGCCGTGCAGGAGGGCGTGCCGCGGGCCACCGTCGTCGACGGCCGCGAGCCCCACGCCGTGCTCCTCGAGCTCTTCACCGACGAGGGCATCGGCACCCAGGTGCTCCCCGGCGTGCCCACCAAGATCCGCACCGCCAAGGTGCCCCCGCAGCAGAAGGAGCAGGCGTGAGCGCCCCGCAGGACACCCCGGCCCCCGGAGCGGGCGCCTGGCAGGAGCGCTACGCCGGCGCCCTGATGAACACCTTCGGCCCGCCGAGGACCACGCTGGTCCGCGGCAGCGGCGCCCGCGTGTGGGACGCCGACGGTCGGGAGCACGTCGACTTCCTCGCCGGTATCGCCGTCAACACCCTGGGACACGCCCACCCGGCCCTCGTCGCCGCGGTCAGCGACCAGGTCGCGACGCTGGCGCACGTGTCGAACTTCTTCGCGACGCCGCCGCAGGTCCGCCTCGCCGAGCGCCTGCTCGAGCTGCTGGGCACCGACGGCCGGGTCTTCTTCGCGAACTCCGGCACGGAGGCCAACGAGGCCGCGCTCAAGCTGACCCGCCGTACCGGGCGGACGCGGGTGGTCGTCGCGGAAGGCGGGTTCCACGGCCGCACGATGGGCGCGCTCGCCCTCACGGCCAAGGAGGCCTACCGCACGCCCTTCGAGCCCCTGCCGGGCGACGTGACCTTCGTGCCGTACGGCGACGCCGACGCCCTCGCGGCCGCTGTCGACGACACCGTGGCCGCCGTGCTGGTGGAGCCCGTGCAGGGCGAGGCCGGGGTCGTCGTGCCCCCGGCCGACTACCTCGTGCGCGCCCAGGAGGTCGCCCGTGCCGCCGGCGCCCTGCTCTGGCTCGACGAGGTGCAGACGGGCATCGGGCGCACCGGCACGTGGTTCGCGCACCGCAACCCGGCCCTGGTGGCGGGCGACGTGGTCCCCGACATCGTGACCCTCGCCAAGGGCCTCGCCGGCGGCGTGCCGATCGGTGCCTGCATCGCGACCGGCGGGTCCGGGAAGCTGTTCGACCCGGGCAACCACGGCACCACGTTCGGCGGCAACCCGCTGGCCGCGGCCGCGGGTCTCGCCGTGCTCGACACGATCGAGTCCGAGGGGCTGCTCGAGCGCTCCCGCACGGCCGGTGCGCGCCTGCGCGCGCTGCTGGCCGCCGACGACCGTGTCGTCGAGGTGCGCGGCGCGGGCCTGATGGTCGGCATCGACCTGTCCGCGCCGGTGGCCGCCGAGGCGGTGGCGGCCGCCCAGGACGCGGGGTTCATCCTCAACGCGACGGGCCCCGCACGCATGCGCTTCGTCCCGCCGCTCGTGCTCGCCGACGCCGACCTCGACGCCCTCGCCGGTGCGTGGTCCGGCATCCTCGACGCCGCGTCCGCCGCTGCCGGGGGAGGTGCCGCGTGAGCACGGGTACGCCGGTGCGCCACCTGCTGCGCGACGACGACCTCTCGCCGGTCGAGCAGGCCCAGGTGCTGGCGCTCGCCGCGGCGTACAAGCAGGCGCCGTACGCCCACAAGCCCCTCGCCGGGCCGCGCACCGTCGCGATGATCTTCGACAAGCAGACGCTGCGCACGCAGTCGTCCTTCGCCGCGGGCATCGCCGAGCTGGGCGGCCACCCCCTCCTCGTCGACGGTGCCCTCGCCGGGATCGGCGTGCGGGAGTCCGTCGCCGACGTCGCGCGGGTGCTCGACCGCCAGGCCAGCGCGGTGGTGTGGCGCACCTACGAGCAGAGCCTCCTCGAGGAGATGGCCGCCTGGTCGCAGGTGCCCGTCGTCAACGCCCTCACCGACGACTTCCACCCCTGCCAGCTGCTGGCCGACCTCCAGACGCTGGCCGAGGCCCGGGGCCCGCTGCCCGGGATGCGCGTCGCGTTCCTCGGCGACGGGGCCTGCAACGTGGCGGCGTCCTGGCTGCTGGGCGGCGCGACGGCCGGCATGCACGTCCGGGTCGCGGCGCCGGAGGGCTACCTGCCCACCGCGGACGTGCTCGACCGGGCGGCGGCCATCGGCGCGACGACCGGCGGGTCCGTCGCCGCGACCACCGATCCCGCGGAGGCCCTGGCCGACGCCGACGTCGTGGTCACCGACACCTGGATCTCGATGGGCCGCGAGGAGCAGGCGGAGGAGCGCACGCGCGTCTTCGGCGCCTACGCGCTCGACGCCGCGGCCCTCGCGCAGGCCGGGCCCGACGCGCACGTGCTGCACTGCCTGCCGGCGTACCGGGGCAAGGAGATCGCCGCGGAGGTGATCGACGGCCCGCGCTCGCTGGTGTGGGACGAGGCGGAGAACCGGCGTCACGCGCAGAAGGCCGTCCTCGCGTTCCTCCTGGCCCGCTCCGGCCAGCTGCCCGCCGAGGAGACCTCGGCCGTCGACGACGTCATCGCCGCCGCCGGCCTCGCCGGTCCCGTGGGCGCCTGACGGGCGCCCGAGCCACCTGCACGACGACGCACCCGACCAGACCGACGAGGAGGTGAGCATGAGCGAGTCCGCCCTGACGCCGCTGACGAAGAACGCCCGGCAGCAGCGGATCACGGACCTGCTGGAGCAGCACGAGGTGCGCTCGCAGACCGAGCTGGCCGAGCTGCTCGCGGCCCGCGGGGTGCACGTCACCCAGGCGACGCTGTCGCGCGACCTCGTCGAGCTCGACGCCACCAAGGTGCGGGCCCGCTCGGGCGCGATGGTCTACGCGGTGCCGGCCGAGGGTGGCGACCGCACGCCGACGCACCTGCGCGAGTCGCAGTCGGGCGCCTCCCGGCTGGCGCGGCTGTGCGGCGAGCTCCTCGTCAGCGCCGAGGCGGCGGGCAACCTCGTGGTGCTGCGCACGCCCCCCGGCGCGGCGCAGTACCTGGCGAACGCCTTCGACAAGGCCGACCTCGGCGACGTCCTCGGCACCATCGCGGGCGACGACACGGTGCTCGTCATCGGCCGCGACCCCGCGGGCGGCGAGGAGCTCGCCCGGCGGTTCACCGCCCTGGCCGACGGCCAACCGGGCACCTAGCGCGCTCCACCCCGCACGTGCACGACCCCCCCACCCCCCACCACGACGGCGGCGCCCCCGCGCCGTACCCCCCGACCCGGCTGCGGACCCGCAGCCCCCGCGAGACGAAGGAAGACATCACACGTGAGCAAGGTCCTGACCTCCCTGCCCGCCGGCGAGCGCGTCGGCATCGCCTTCTCCGGTGGCCTGGACACCTCCGTCGCCGTCGCCTGGATGCGGGAGAAGGGTGCAGTGCCCTGCACCTACACCGCCGACATCGGCCAGTACGACGAGCCCGACATCGCGGGCGTGCCCGGCCGCGCCCTGGCGTACGGCGCGGAGCTGTCCCGCCTCGTCGACTGCAAGACGCAGCTGGTGGAGGAGGGTCTCGCGGCCCTGGCGTGCGGCGCCTTCCACATCCGCTCCGCGGGCCGCGCCTACTTCAACACCACGCCGCTGGGCCGCGCCGTCACCGGCACGCTGCTGGTGCGCGCCATGCACGAGGACGGCGTCGACATCTGGGGCGACGGCTCCACTTTCAAGGGCAACGACATCGAGCGGTTCTACCGCTACGGCCTGCTGGCGAACCCGGACCTCCGGATCTACAAGCCGTGGCTGGACGCCGACTTCGTGAGCGAGCTCGGGGGGCGCACCGAGATGAGCCAGTGGCTCACCGAGCGGGACCTGCCCTACCGCGACAGCAAGGAGAAGGCCTACTCCACCGACGCCAACATCTGGGGCGCCACCCACGAGGCGAAGACGCTCGAGCACCTGGACGTCTCGCTCGAGACGGTCGAGCCGATCATGGGCGTGAAGTTCTGGGACCCGAGCGTCGAGGTCCCGACCGAGGACGTGACCATCACGTTCGAGGCCGGGCGCCCGGTCGCGATCGACGGCCGCCGGTACGACGACCCGGTCGCCCTCGTCCACGAGGCCAACCTCATCGGCGGTCGCCACGGCCTGGGCATGTCCGACCAGATCGAGAACCGCATCATCGAGGCCAAGTCGCGCGGCATCTACGAGGCGCCGGCGCTCGCCCTGCTGTGGATCGCCTACGAGCGCCTGCTCAACGCCATCCACAACGAGGACACCGTGGCGAGCTACCACGTCGAGGGGCGCCGCCTCGGCCGGCTGCTCTACGAGGGCCGCTGGCTCGACCCCCAGGCCCTGATGATCCGCGAGTCCATCCAGCGCTGGATCGCCTCGCTCGTCACCGGCGAGGTGACGCTGCGCCTGCGCCGCGGCGAGGACTACACGATCCTGCGCACCGACGGCCCCGCGTTCTCCTACCACCCGGACAAGCTCTCGATGGAGCGCACGGAGAACGCCGCGTTCGGCCCCAACGACCGCATCGGCCAGCTCACGATGCGCAACCTCGACATCGCCGACTCGCGCTCCAAGCTCGAGGCCTACGCCGCGCAGCCGCTCGACCAGGGCCAGGTGCTCGTCGAGAACGGCACCCTGTTCGGCGAGATCGAGACGGGCGGCGCCGACCGCATCGCCGAGAACGCCGCGCTCGAGGGCGCCGAGGGCGAGGCGCTCGACGCCGCCGCCATGGAGTTCGGGACCGACTGATGAGTGACGAGCAGGAGTCGACCCGCACCGGGACCAACACCGGCAAGCTCTGGGGCGGCCGGTTCGCCGGTGGTCCGAGCCCCGAGCTCGAGGCGCTGTCGCGCTCGACGCACTTCGACTGGCGGCTCACGCCGTACGACCTCGCGGGGTCGCGGGCCCACGCGGGGGCGTTGCACCGCGCGGGGCTGCTCACCGACGCCGACCACGCGGAGCTGCTGCGCGGTCTCGACGTGCTGGGGGAGCGGTACGCCGCGGGCGAGCTTCACCCCGGGCCCGACGACGAGGACGTGCACGGTGCCCTCGAGCGCCTGCTGCTCGACGAGGTCGGCCCGGACGTCGGCGGTCGCCTGCGCGCCGGCCGCTCGCGCAACGACCAGATCGCGACCCTGTTCAAGATGTTCCTGCGCGACCACGCCCGGGTGGTGGCCGGGCAGGTGCTCGCCCTCGTCGACGCGCTGGCCGGGCAGGCGGAGCAGCACCTGGGCGCGGTCATGCCCGGGCGCACGCACCTGCAGCACGCCCAGCCGGTGCTGCTGAGCCACCACCTGCTCGCGCACGCCTGGGCGCTGCTGCGCGACGTCGACCGCCTCGCGGACTGGGACGCCCGGGTGGCGGGGGACTCGCCGTACGGCGCGGGGGCCCTCGCGGGCTCCAGCCTCGGCCTCGACCCGCACGGGGTGGCGCGGGAGCTGGGGTTCACGGGCTCGAGCGCCAACTCGATCGACGGCACGGCCTCGCGCGACTTCGTCGCCGAGCTCGCCTTCGTCGGGGCGATGGTGGGGGTCGACGTCAGCCGGATCGCCGAGGAGGTCATCCTCTGGTCGACGGCCGAGTTCCGCTTCGTGTGGCTGCACGACTCCTGGTCGACCGGGTCGAGCATCATGCCGCAGAAGAAGAACCCCGACATCGCCGAGCTCGCGCGGGGCAAGGCCGGTCGTCTCATCGGCGACCTCGCCGGACTGCTCGCCACGCTCAAGGCGCTGCCACTGGCGTACAACCGCGACCTGCAGGAGGACAAGGAGCCGGTCTTCGACACCGTCGACACCCTCGAGGTCCTGCTCCCGGCGTTCACGGGGATGGTGGCGACACTGGCGTTCGACACCGACCGGATGGCCGAGCTCGCGCCCCAGGGGTTCTCGCTCGCGACCGACGTCGCCGAGTGGCTGGTGCGGGAGGGCGTCCCCTTCCGCGTGGCGCACGAGGTGGCGGGGGAGTGCGTGCGTCGTTGCGAGGCCGCGGGCAGCGACCTCCCGGACCTCACCGACGAGGAGCTGCGCGACATCCACCCGGCCCTGACCCCCGGGGTACGCGCGGTGCTCACCGTCGAGGGGTCCGTCGCCTCCCGCGACGGTGTCGGGGGTACGGCGCCGGTCCGCGTCCGCGAGCAGCTCGACGACCTGCGGGCGCGCGCCGCGGCGCTGCGCGAGCGCCTGGCCTGAGGAAGGACCCCCGATGAGCGACCTCCCCGACCTCCACCACCTCCTGGGCGGACCGGTCGAGGAGGTCGCTCCGTCGTTGCTGGGCCTCCACGTCGTGCACGGGGAGGTGCGGCTGCGGCTCACGGAGGTGGAGGCGTACGACGGGGAGCGCGACCCCGCGTCGCACGCGTGGCGGGGGAGGACGGCGCGCAACGCGGCGATGTTCGGCCCGCGGGGGCACGCGTACGTGTACTTCACCTACGGGATGCACTACTGCCTCAACGTGGTGACGGGGGACGAGGGCACCGCGTCCGGTGTGCTGCTGCGGGCCGGTGAGGTCGTCGCCGGCACCGAGGTGGCCCGGGCCCGCCGCCCGGGTGCGCCGCCGCGCGACCTCGCCCGCGGCCCGGCCCGGCTCACCAAGGCGCTGGGGGTCGATGCGAACCAGTACGGCGTGCCCCTCCTCGACCCGGCGGGGGAGCTGCGCCTCGAGCGGGCGGGCGACACGCCCGGGCCGGAACTCGTCTCGAGCGGTCCCCGCGTGGGGGTGAGCCGCGAGGCGGAGCGCCCGTGGCGGTTCTGGCTGACGGGGGATCCGACCGTCAGCCCGTACCGCCCGGCGGTGAAGCGGCGCAGGTAACCCGCTGACCTGCGGTTATGCGTCCCGGACGGCTCGGATTTGCACTCCGTTCCCATCCTGCTAATGTTCTTCCTGTCGCGCCGAGCGGCTCCCACTGAAACGGGTCGGAAGACCTGAGCAGCGGTGCGCCGTGAAGCCGATCGGGACGGAGAAGGCCTGCTTGACAGGCCGGATGCGAACCGGTAAGTTTCTGCAGGTTGCCCCGAGGGGCCGGAGAGATACCGGTCAAGCGGTGCGCGTGTGATTCTTGAGAACTCAACAGTGTGTCATATAAGTCGACGGATTAGTTTGTTTGTTTTTGCCTCGTCGGCTCGCTGGTGGCTGGTTCCTTCGGGGGCTGGGTCTCTGGTGGGTTGATGTTTCTTTGGTGGAGACGGATTTTCGATGTCGTAAGATGTCGGGGTTTGTTTTCTGTCTGGGATGAAGGCTTCATTGTTGAAACTCGGCTGGCCCGGAAGGGTTGGTTGGGGTTTTTGTTTTCGATGGAGAGTTTGATCCTGGCTCAGGACGAACGCTGGCGGCGTGCTTAACACATGCAAGTCGAGCGGAAAGGCCACTTCGGTGGTACTCGAGCGGCGAACGGGTGAGTAACACGTGAGTAATCTGCCCCTCACTCAGGGATAACCGCGGGAAGCTGCGGCTAATACCTGATATGACATGGTCTCGCATGAGGTCGTGTGGAAAGTGTTTCAGCGGTGGGGGATGTGCTCGCGGCCTATCAGCTTGTTGGTGAGGTAGTGGCTCACCAAGGCTTCGACGGGTAGCCGGCCTGAGAGGGTGACC